>DVFQ01000041.1 GCA_018713185.1 Candidatus Copromonas avistercoris (nom. illeg.)
GTCGGCTCCTCCGATGATGGAGATTGCCGCCGCCGCTTTATCGTTAAAGCCCATGAAAATGGCCAGGAAGTAAGCGGCGTAAATACCGAACTGAGCGGCAGCTCCCAGAAGGAAGCTCTTGGGATTCGCGATCAGCGGACCGAAATCCGTCATCGCGCCTACGCCCATAAAGATCAGCGACGGAAGGATACTCCACTCATCCAGCAGGTAGAAATAGTGAAGAAGTCCGCCGACTCCATTGGAAGAATCCTCAATCGTCAGCATAATATCCGGATAGATATTAACAAGCAGCATACCAAAGGAAATCGGAACAAGGAGCAGGGGCTCAAATCCTTTCCTGATGGCAAGATACAGGAAAAGGAACGCCACGAAGATCATGATCAGGTTTCCAAAGGTCAGATTTAAGAATGCTGTCTGCTGAAGAAGATTCACAAGTGTAGTCTGTATATATTCCATGTTAATCCCTCCATGTGAAATCTGCAGTCAGCAGACCATTAATTCATTGTTGCAAGCACTGCGCCCGGATCTACGGATTCGCCTGTGGATACGTCGATGGTTGCGATCACGCCGTCCTGGGGAGCTACGATCTCGTTCTCCATCTTCATAGCCTCAAGGATCACAACAACCTGGCCTCTCTTAACCGCCTGGCCTGCGCTGGCCTTTACGCCAAGGATCTTTCCGGGCATGGGAGCCGTAATCTCAACGCTTCCCTTTGCGCCGGCAGGAGCTGCTGTGGGAGCGGGAGCCGGGGCTGCCGCCTGTACGGGGGCCGGAGCAGGCGCAGGCGCCGGGGCCGGAGCCTGTACCGGAGCCGCCGCGGGAGCAGGCGCCGGGGCTGCCGGACGAACGGGAGCCGGAGCAGGCGCCGCCGCACGGGGAGCCGTCTTTGCTCCCGTAAAGCCTTCCTCAACCGTTACTTCATAAACATTTCCATTTACTGTGATTGTATAATTTTTCATGATTATTTCCTCCTGATTTTTCGCTTATCTCCAGCTGCGTCTGGAAACACGTTTGATCGAACGGACTACAAGGCCATTGGCCGCCGATTTTCCTTCGGACGCGGCAATCGCCGCAGCAATTACGGAGATCAATTCCAAATCGCCGCTTACATCCTCATATTCATAGGCCGGAGCCGCATTGGATACGGCCGTCGCTGCCGCCTGTACCGGAGCCGCCGCGGGAGCAGGCTGTACGGGCGCGGGAGCTGGGGCTGCCGCGCGTGCCGGGGCCGCCGGTTTCTCCTGCTTTTCCTGTCCCTTCATTTTCGCTTCAAACACATTGATATACTTAAACAGGCTGATGATCCAGCTGATAAAGATCAGCACCAGGAATACGACGCCCATTCCGATCAACGTGTTCATCGCCGCTTTCGCCATCTTTTCCGCGATGGTATATTCCGGCGTAAAGGACATTCCGGTGATTTCGCTCATATCGTCGCTTACGATCAGCGTAAACTCCATGTTCCGCTGTTCATAGGCGGCTGTGATCCGGGCAATATAACCGTCGTCGCCTTCTTCCACCGTAACTGCTCCGCTGGAGACGTACGCGCCCAGGTCATCCTTCACGTTATCCCAGGATTTAAACGCGTTCTCCATCACATAATCCTTATTCTCTTCGCTCTGGATAATATACTGATCCAGCTGCTCGTCCGTCAGGCTGCTGAACAGGGCCAGATACTGCTGTGCGCCCTGCTGCATGGTCATCACCACCGACGGATCCAGCTCTTTATCCGTATCGGAAACCGCCGCACATCCGGAAACCGCAGCCAGGCAGATGATCATAGAGAGAATAAGCCAGACTTTCTTTATATTCTGTTTCATATATCTGCCACCTCGCCTTAGATCGTTCCGTGCTTTTTCGACGGCCGGTCCTCTCTCTTTGTAAACAGCATTTCAAACGCCGCGATTACCCGCTGTCTCGTCTCAGAAGCAGGAATAATGTCGTCGATAAAGCCTCTCTTCGCCGCAGAAGCAATTCCTTCCATCTTCTCGGAATACTCAGCGGTCTTCTCCTTGATCAGCTGACCCGGATTTTCAGACGCTTCAATTTCCTTCGCGTACATGATCTTTACTGCCGGAGCCGCATCCATCATAGACATAGAAGCGTCCTTCCAGGCGTAGACAATATCCGCTCCGATGGATTTGCTGTTCATCGAAAGACCTGCCGTTCCGTTGGCCTTTCCGATCATTACCGTCACCTTCGGGACATCCGCGTTGGCGAACGCGTAGGTCATGCGGGCCGCCGCCTTGGCGATCTTTTTCTCCGTGCATTTGCATCCCTTATAGCCTGTCGTATTTACAAGGGTCAGCACCGGGATATTAAACGCGTCGCAGAAGGTAACGAATTCCGCCGCCTTCTCACAGCCCTGAGCCGTAAGCTCCGTACCGTATTCCGCCGTCTTTTCACCATTTTCCAGGCTCTCAGAACGGTTGGCAACGCATCCCACCGTCGTTCCGTTCAAGCGGATAAACGCGGTTACCATAGAGGGCGCGTATGCTTTTTTCATTTCCATATAAAATCCGTCATCCGAGATCAGAGCCAGCGCCGCCGCCGTATCTCCGGAAAAGCTTTCCAAGCCCTCGCAGAGACGGTTTAAGTCGTCGCCGCACTCGTCATAGGACAGATCATCCTCATTATTCGCAGGAAGAACAGACACTAACGTATGGATCGCGGAAAGGATCTCTTCCTCCGTACCTGTCATGCAGACGTTTCCAGCCTCTTCGCTCTGGAACTTCGCGTCCGAAGTATCGGTATCGTTGGATACGATCGCATTGGGAGCGTTTACAAACAGGTTCGCCTTCTCCTCCATAAATGTAAAGTCCGCCATTGCGGAAGCCACCGCCATCCCGCCGCCGCAGGTTCCGAAAACCGCCTGGATCTGCGGGATCACGCCGGACGCCATGGTCTGGCATAAATAAAGGCGTCCGAAACCGTTCAAAGCGTCGATTCCTTCCTGGAGCCTTAATCCTGCGCAGTCCAGAAGTCCGATCACCGGAGCGCCGGTCTTCATCGCCATATGATAAAGCTTCTCAATCTTTGCTGCGTGCATCTCTCCCATAGAGCCGCCCATCACGGACGCCTCCTGGCTGTACACATAAACAAGAGCTCCCTCGATGGTGCCGTACCCGGTTATCACGCCGTCGCCGGGAGTCTCCTGGGCCTGCATGTTAAAGTCCGTACTCCTGGCAGTGACATACGCGCCGACTTCGACAAAGCTGTTGTCATCAAGCAATTCATGAATTCGTTTCATTGCTGACGTCTTAGTCATTTTGCTGTCCTCCATTGTTCATATATTGACGAAAATCAAATTTCTGCCTAGTGTAATGATAAACGGATTCTTTACAATTTTCAAGGGATTTTTTCCCTGTTTTTGCAGAAGTTTGCTCAATAAAAGAAAAGCCGCCCGCAAATTTTCTTTCTTTTGCGGCCGGCTGTCTTTCCTTTTCTTTCTAAAGGCGCCAGAATCAAGTATATTTTTTCATCAGCGTAAAGCCCCGTCCATGGACCTCTCCCACCTGGCTGATGATCATGAACGCGTTTTCATCCACCTCCGTCACCAGGCTGTTGAGCCGGGCCAGCTCTCTCGGAGAAACCACCGTAAGAACCGCCTTCGACGGCTGTCCGGAGTGTCCGCCCTCAATGTAAAGAAGCGTTACGCCCCGGTCCAGTTTTTCCTGGATCAGCGCGCTGATCCGCTCGTACTGCCCGCTGACGATCTTTACCTGCATCTGGCGGGCGCCCATCATCAGCACCTTATCGAGGACCACCGTATAGATCATGACCATGATCAATCCATAAAGGATTTTTTCCTTGTCCCGGAATGTCAGCTGCGTCAGAAGGATCACAAAATCAAAGGCATACATGCTGACGGAAACTGGGATTCCCACCCGCTTTTTTAAAACCAGCGGCGGAATATCCATTCCTCCCGTAGAAGCCCCGGCCTTGATGACGATCCCTAAGGAAAACCCGATCATCAGCCCGGCAAAAACGGCGCAGAGCATAGGATCCTCCGTAAACACATGATCCCCCACGACGCGGATCGCCTGATCCAGGGCAAAGGGATAATAAAAGGTCGCGATCAAGGTGGACAGCGCAAATTCCTTTCCCAGCTCAATCAAGCCAAGAAGAAACATTAAAACATTAAATACGGCTACAAAGCCCGACAAGGAAATCCCCCAGTAATGCTCCGCCAGAAGGGCCAGACCCGTCGTACCCGCCGCGATCATATCCGTGGGCAGTACAAATAAAGCGGTTCCAATCGCGTAGCAGGTAAGTCCTACCAGGATCGTAAAGATTTTCACTGCCAATTTTCGATAATTCTGTTTCTGATCCAATGATACTGCCATTGCTTTACTTCTTCCTCCATTTATCTCTTTACTATAAAAAAGCGCATAAAAAGAACGCCCTCAACGGGCGCTCTTTCGCAGCGTACGCCGCGCGCACGCCATTATTTGCCGAATACCGCTTCATAATCCTTCTGGAACTTAACGATTCCCTGATCCGTCAGCGGATGATGGGTCATCTGCTCAATCACCTTATAGGGCACCGTAGCAATATCCGCTCCCGCCAGCGCGCAGTCGGTCACATGAGCTGTGTGGCGAATACTGGCCGCGATGATCTCTGTCTGGATATTGTGAAGATTAAAGATCTCGGAAACCGTCTCGATCAGCTCCACTCCGGACTCGGAAATATCATCCAGCCGGCCTACAAAAGGCGATACGTACGTCGCTCCGGCTCTCGCCGCTAAGAGCGCCTGGTTCGCCGTAAAGATCAGGGTAACATTAACTTTAATCCCCTCAGCCGCCAAAACCTTTGTCGCCTTTAAGCCCTCGGCGGTCATCGGGATCTTAACCACCATATTGGGGTGGATCTTCGCAATCTCACGGCCCTCGCGGATCATTCCTTCCGCGTCCTCCGTCGTTGCCTTTACCTCGCCGCTGATGGGGCCGTCTACAATCGACGCGATCTCCTTTAAGGTTTCCACATAATCCTTTCCTTCTTTTGCGATCAGGGAAGGATTGGTCGTAACTCCGCAGATCACGCCCATATCGTTGGCCTTTTTGATCTCTTCCACATTCGCTGTGTCAATAAAAAATTTCATTGGTATCCCCTCCATTTAAAAATCGCACTTTCTGTCCGCTATCTTCATTGTACGCATTTGCGCTCTCCATGTCAATGAGATTTCTCATGGCTTACAGAGCGTTTCTCATGGATTGCATAGCGTTTCAGGACGGCCGGCTCCGTTTTGAGCCGGAAAATGGCGGCGCAGTCAGCCCTGCGCCGCCATCTGCCTATGATTTATCTTTTGTACTGCGTTCCCTTATACCGCTGCCGCCGCAGATCCGGAATATTCCGGGAACAGCTTCCGAAACCATACGTCATATTCCTTCAGGCGCTTTGTATGTTCCTCTACCGTAAGAGAAATCGCCTCCAGCTTTTGCGTATTCCGTTCCGTTTTCTTCCAGTGTTCTTCATGCTGATCGTACATCAGCTTGAAGAACTCCACAAAAAGATTTCTCTTCTTTTGTTCCTCCAGCTCCGCCTTATCCCGGTAAATCCGGAACTCATTCCGAAAGATCGTCAGGGATGTCTCCAAGCTTCTGACCCGTCCGTCCATCTGCTGCATGTGCTCCAACAGCATCGCAGTCCGCTTCATCAGCACTGCCTGACCCTCTTCCAGCTTTGTGAGCCGCTCGTTCGTCTCTTCCTGCGCTGCCTCCAGCTTCGCTAGACGCTCGTTCGTTTCCGCCTGTGACGCCTCCAGCTTCGCTAGACGCTCGTTCGTTTCCGCCTGCGACGCCTCCAGCCTCACTAGGCGCTCGTTCGTTTCCGCCTGCGCTGCTTCCAGCCGCTCGAACCGTTCGTTGACCTCCTTGCGGAAATCCTGTATCATTTGTGAGATTGCCGATAACAGTTCTTCGTTTGTCATCGTTTCACCTCCTGTCACCGGCGCGATCGGAAAACTGCCCCGTTTTCTTTTCTCTTCACCGGTACCTACATGATACCACAAAATTCGCCCGTTGTCTTGAACTCCCAGTTGCATTTGCAACTTTTTTTGCCATTTTTTTCTTTTTTTCGCAGATGTCCCCAAACACGCGGAGAAAACGGCCCCAAAAGTGGGAGGACAGCGGCGAACCACGCGCCTGTTTCCTACACCTCGCCCTTTTTCTTCTGGCATTCAATAAACAAAATCGCTCCGATCAGGACGCAGGCGCTGATCCAGACCGCCCGCTCGGCAAAGAACCGGGAAAGGAACGCTCCCGCCGCGCCGCCAAGGGCGAAGGTAACGTCGATCCAATAATACCACAGGCCCTTTCTCTTTTTCCCGGGATTTCCCTCAAAGGATCCCATTGTCAAAAGCTCCGTCCCGCTTCTTAAATTTCCCGTACACATCGTTGTTGCGAACGCCATTCCCCGCAGCGACCGGAAGGTCTGGGCCTGAAGCGCGCAGACAAATGCGATCGACGAGGTTACCACCGGGTTCATACTTTGAGGCATAAATCCGGCCATAAAAAGAACCAGGATCTCCACCAGAAGGATCGCTTCCTTCCAATGTACCTTTTCCATGGCGTTCATCTTCTCCCGAAACCAGACCGCCACAAAAATTCCGATCGCAAAGGCGATCACAGGGATCATATAATACAGCGATTTTCCATATTCTCCCAACGCCGCATAGATCCCCACCCGGACGATATTTCCTGTTTCCGCGTTGGCAAACGTGCCGTCCCGCGTCATAAAGGTGTATGCGTCCAGGAATCCGCCGGAAAACGCCAACAGCGTACCCAAACGGATCGATTCGGATACTTTTACCTGCTCCGACATAACCAATTCTCCTCCCAGACGAAAAATATTAATTTTCTATACTGCTTCCCTCGCCTACATCTTTTTCGTCACGCTTTTTCCCATCATAATCTAGAAGTTCAAATGGCTCGTCAGAAAATACATCCCCCAAACGCAGCGGCAGTTGCCCTACTACATTCCCTAGCTGCTCATATACCTCCAGCAAGCTTCCCCGGGAACGCTTTAATGAAGCAATGTAATGCTCGATCCGGTCCTGGGTCTCTTTTAGACTCTCTTCCTCTTCCTTTCTTTTCTGCGCCATCTCCTGCTCAGCATTCATCCAATATTTCTCGGCTTTTATTTTGGCATCAGCCGCGATATCCTGCGCTCCCGCCTGAGCTTCCGACGTTATTTTTTCCGCGTCCCTTTGCGCAAGATTAATAATTTCTTCCGCATTCCGGCTTGCCTCTTGAACCATTTCACGCGCCTGTGCCTTCATACTCACCATCAGATCCATGAAATTTGAATAACCGCCTTCATACTTTTTTAGCTGTTCTTCAATCTCAGAAAAATTTTCTTCTACCGCTCTCAACCGGCAGCACTCTTCTTCTAGCCTCTTCTGCCGCTCTTTTGCAGCCCGCAGCTCCTCTTCCCGGCTTTCTAACCTTTCCGTAAGCTCACGGATCGTCCGTTCTTTCTCCGCTCCGCCCTCTCCAAGCTTCTGCAGACGTTCCACTTCGGCAGCAAGTGAATTTACATAATCATCCACATCGGCTTTCTGATAGCCATTAAAAAAAGTCGTTCGGAATTCTCTCATCTTTCCTTCCCCTCTCCTACACTCTGACGTCAGCTTCCAGCTACAGTGCAAAACTTGTATCCATTTCTAATGCTGCCAAAAGATTCTCCGCTTTCTTTTTTGTATCAATCAGCGATTCGTATGCTTTTTCTTTATATTTGCTTGCCGGTTCCGCCTTCTGTACGATGGAGCCTCCATCCTCTTCCTTCTCCCGCGCGGTTTCTTCCAGAATTTTTCGCGCGCCGGCGCTTTCTTCTTGCTCCGAAAGAGCTTCCTCTTGTTCCGGCAAAGTTTTCACTTGCTCTGGCAACACTTCCCCTTGCTCGGATAACGCTTCCTCTTGCTTTGGTATGGGTTCTGAATGGATCTCCGCCCTTGCATCCGGCAATTTCTCTTTTATCAAAGCTGTTTCCTTTTCCTGTACAGAGAAATTAAGTACCTTAGAAGCCCCTGGCAATTCCTCCTCCGGAATCTGGCGCTCCAATGGATTCTCAGGAAACGATGCTAAACACTCTTCCATCTGACGGCAGCGTTCCTCAAGATCCTCATTGCTTCGCTTCAACTCCATTAAAAGCTCTTGAAATACCGTATCCCTATTTAGGATTTCTTTCTTCCATTCACGGTCTTCGTTGACCCGGATTCGAAGCTCCTCCAGAATGCCGCGGCCTTCCCCGCTGTCAACAGTTATTTCTTCTCTCGATTCCCGCAGTTTCGCCTCGAGATCAGTCTGATTTTGTCCATTCCGTTCCTCCGGCTCAGTCCCCAGGAAACGGGCTTTTTCTTTCAGTCTGCGGTTTTCTTCTTTTAAGAGAGCCAACGCCTCCCGCAGCTCTTCGCCGGCCGCCTTTTCTTTCTCCAGCTGCGCCTTGATCCCGCTGCTTTCTTTCTTCGTCAAAACCCGGATCGTTTCCTTCTCATTTTCTAAAGACCGTATATAATCCATCACATCTTCTTTTTGATAGCCGCCAAGCACTGCCGTCCGGAAAATATCCTTTTTTCCCATTCTTCAGTCCCCTCTTTCTACTAATCCATTCCCAATGTTGTCCCATTTTTTCC
>DVFQ01000042.1 GCA_018713185.1 Candidatus Copromonas avistercoris (nom. illeg.)
AACAAAAGAAAGAGAGGGAACCTTTCAATGGGTAAGATTATTGGCGAGGGCATTACGTTTGATGATGTGCTGCTGGTACCGGCGTATTCTGAAGTGATCCCGAATCAGGTTGACGTTTCTACTTACCTGACAAAGAAGATCAGACTGAATATTCCTTTTATGAGCGCAGGCATGGATACGGTTACGGAGCACCGTATGGCGATCGCGATGGCAAGACAGGGCGGCATCGGAATCATCCACAAGAACATGTCCATCGAAGCGCAGGCGGAAGAGGTTGACAAGGTAAAGCGTTCAGAGTACGGCGTCATTACAGACCCATTTTATCTGTCTCCGGAGAATACGTTAAAGGACGCGGACGAGCTGATGGCGAAATTCCGGATTTCCGGCGTTCCGATCACGGAAGGGAAGAAGCTGGTAGGGATCATCACCAACCGCGATCTGAAATTTGAGGAGGATTATTCCAGAAAGATTAAGGAATGCATGACTTCCGAGCATCTGGTGACGGCGAAGGAAGGCGTTACCATGGAGGAAGCGAAGCGGATCCTTGCAAAGGCGAGAGTAGAAAAGCTTCCGATCGTGGATGACGATTTCAATTTAAAGGGCTTGATCACGATCAAGGACATTGAAAAGCAGATCAAGTACCCAAATTCGGCAAAGGACGGCCAGGGCAGGCTGCTGTGCGGAGCCGCCATCGGTATTACGGCCAACGTGCTGGAGCGCACGGAGGCCCTGGTAAAAGCCAAGGTTGACGTAGTGGTTTTGGATTCGGCCCATGGACATTCCGCAAACGTGATCCGCTGCGTAAAGATGATCAAGGAGAAATTCCCCGAGCTGCAGGTGATCGCCGGAAACGTGGCGACGGCGGAGGCGACGAGAAGCTTGATCGAGGCGGGAGCAGACGCGGTTAAGGTGGGAATCGGACCGGGTTCGATCTGTACGACCCGTGTGGTTGCCGGAATCGGCGTTCCTCAGATCACGGCGGTTATGGATTGCTACGAGGTGGCGAAGGAGTACGGCGTGCCGATCATCGCCGACGGCGGAATTAAATATTCCGGCGACGTAACCAAGGCTTTGGCGGCCGGCGGAAGCGTCTGCATGATGGGAAGCATGTTCGCGGGCTGCGACGAGAGTCCGGGAAGCTTCGAGCTGTATCAGGGAAGAAAATATAAGGTGTATCGCGGAATGGGTTCCATCGCGGCGATGGAAAACGGCAGCAAAGACCGCTATTTCCAGTCGGACGCCAAGAAGCTGGTTCCGGAGGGCGTAGAAGGACGCGTGGCCTATAAGGGCTATGTGGAAGATACGGTGTTCCAGCTTTTGGGCGGACTCCAGGCCGGAATGGGCTACTGCGGCGCTCACAGCGTGAAGGAGCTGCAGGAAAACGGCCGGTTTATCAAGATTACCGCGGCCGCGCTTCGTGAGAGCCATCCTCACGATATCCATATTACAAAAGAAGCGCCCAACTACAGCATAGACGAATAAAGCCATGGACAGTTTTTCACGAATGATCTCGACTCAGGCGATCATGGTCGTTTATATGATCGTCGGATACTATTGCAGCAGGAAGGCGATCATCGACAAAAGCACGCAGACCAAGCTGACGGATTTCGTCCTGCGGATCACGCTTCCCTGCATGGTGTTTCAATCTTTTGACGTACGGCTGACGGGGGAAGTCCTTTTGGGGGCTTCCCTTGCTCTGGGCGTTGCGTTCCTTATGTGCTTTCTCGGATGGCTGGCGGGAAAGTTTCTGTATAACCGGTATCCCTATGAGAAAAAGAGCATTCTTCAATATGGCACGCTGGTCAATAATTCGGGATTTTTAGGGCTTCCGATCGTAAATTCGGTGCTGGGAGACGAAGCAATGCTGTTGGCGACCATCTTCATTATCCCCAACCGGATCTTTATGTGGACGGCCGGAATCTCGATCTTTACGCATGACGGCGATAAGCGGGGCGCGATGAAAAAGGTGATCTTAAATCCCTGCATGATCGCGGTCTATCTCGGCTTGATCCGGAGCTTTACCGGCTTCATGCTTCCGGATTTCTTTGACACCGCTTTGAGCAGTCTGGGAAACGCGACGACGCCTCTTTCCATGGTGCTGATCGGTTCCATGATGACGGCTCTGCGGCCGGGAGATCTGATGGACTGGAGCGTTGTTTATCTGGGAATTGTCCGTCTGCTGGCGCTTCCACTCATTTGCTTGGCGGTGATGCGGGTTATGGGAGCGGAGGAGATGGTAACCGCCTGCTCCGTTATTCTCACGGCCATGCCCGCGGGTACGACGACGGCCCTTTTGGCGGCGAAATACGGGGCGGACGCAGTGTATGGAACCAAATGCGTTTTGACCAATACGCTGTTTTCAATCCTTACGATCCCGATCATAACCTTGCTTACATAATCTGAAATTGGCATAATTTAAATATTGGCATAGTTTAAAATTGGCATAATTTAAAATCTGCCGGAAAACGGAATAACATCTTGGTATAGCGGATTCATCGAATGGAACAATATAACGGAAAAAATAGAAACGGATGAAAACCGGCGCTGGATATGGGGAAACGATCTTCCCATATCCGGCGCCGGTTTTGCTTGATGATAAGCTTTGTTTTCTGTGAAGCGAAAACGCTTATTCTTCCAGCCCTTCAAACTGCATTTTGTAATAGTTCGCGTAGATTCCGCCTTTTTCCATCAGCTCCTTGTGAGAGCCGCGTTCGGCGATATTCTGATCGTCGATGACGATGATCTCATCGGCGTTCCGGATGGTGGACAGCCGGTGGGCGATGGTGATGGTGGTACGGTTTTTCGCCAGTTCCTCCAGGCTCTGCTGGATATGGCGCTCGCTTTCATTATCAAGGGCGCTGGTGGCCTCGTCCAGGATCAGGATGGGCGGATTTTTTAGGAAGACGCGGGCAATGGAAATCCGCTGCTTCTGTCCGCCGGAGAGCCTTGCGCCCCGTTCGCCGACGAAGGTTTCATACCCGTCCGGCAGGGACATGATAAATTCATGGATATTGGCCTTCTTTGCGGCCTCCATGATTTCCTGATCGGTGGCTCCTGGTTTTCCATAGGCGATGTTTTCGCGGATGGTTCCGCCGAACAGGTAAACCTCCTGCTGAACCAGTCCGATGCAGCTGCGCAGGCTCTTTAAGGTAACGCCGCGCACATCGCGGCCGTCGATGGAAACGGAGCCGCCGGTAACATCATAAAACCGGGGAAGCAGGGAGCAGATCGTGGTCTTTCCTCCGCCGGAGGGGCCTACTAAAGCGACGGACTTTCCGGCGGGGATCTGGAAGGAAACATGGCTTAAGACCGGTTCCTCATCCGTATAACGGAAGCTGACGTCTTCGTAGGAAATGTCCCCCTTTACGTCCGTCAGGTCCTTCGCGTCCGGCGCGTCTACGATTTCCGGAGCCGTCTCAATGACAGAAAGGAACCGCTTGAAGCCAGAGAGACCTTTCTGCAGCATTTCTGTAAACTCCACAAGAATCTGGATGGGGCTGATGAAAATCCCGATATACAGCGCATACATGGCAAGATCCGCTGGAAGCATTTCGCCCCGGGCGATCAAGAAACCGCCGGCTACCAGGACGGTGAGATACATCATGCCCTGGAAAAATATGGTTCCCGCATGGAAGCGGCCCATGGCCTTATAGTTGTTGTCACGGGACCGGACAAAGTTTTCGTTGCTGTGTCCAAACTTTTTCCGTTCAATGTCTTCATTGGCGAAGGACTGAACGACGCGGATCCCGGAGAGGGTGTCCTGGAGCCGGGCGTTGATATCCCCGATCTTTCTCCGGTTATCCATAAAGGTTTCCTGCATGCTTTCATTCTGACGGATACAGAACCATACCATGAACGCCACGACGACGGCCAGGCAGACGGCCAGCTTTCCGTTGATCAGGAAAAGAAAGATGAAGGAACCGACGATCTTGATCGAACAGATAAAGATATTTTCCGGCCCGTGGTGGGCGAACTCGGAAATCTCAAACAGGTCGGAAACCAGCTTGCTCATCATCTGGCCGGTGTTGTTTTTATCATAATAGGAAAAGGACAGCCGTTCGTAGTGATCGAACAGATCCTTTCGCATATCGCGCTCCATATAGGTACCCATTACGTGTCCCTGGTAGGTGACGTAATATTTGCAGACCGTCTGCAGAAGGTAGAGCCCCAAAAGGGCGGCAAAAAGCAGTCCCAGGATCCGGTAGATGGATTCCGGACTGCCGGTGAACCATTGGTTGGCGGCGGACCGCAGAATCTGCGGATAGATCAGATCCACCGCGCTGATGATCGCGGCGCAGAGCAGATCAAGATAAAATATCTTTTTGTAAGGCTTATAATAAGCGGCAAACTTTTTTAAGACCTTCATAAAGTCCTCCCTGATGTAAAAATAAGGAAGCCGGATCTGGGCGCGCGGGCCTTCGGAAGCATCCGTCATTTTGCTTCCGGCCCTTTTTTGCCGTCCGATCCGCTCCGGTAACATCATATCATGAAATCCCCTGGAAGTAAACCAAGGCACAGACGGAAAATCACTTGCAGACACAGGTGGAAAATTGCCGCACAAATCCCCCTTTTTCCTGGGGAATATTAAGATTAATGTAAGAACTTTTCGGGGGAGAGGTGGTATAATGTGCGCGTAAGCAATGAGCAGGGCGTCAGCCGAAAGAAGAAAGCTTTTATCATGCTTGCATGATTAAAAGCTTGAGTCTTGAGGCGGACATCGGGCGAATGCCCGCGAGCGAGATGGAGCGAAGCGGAATCGAGCCGCCCTGCGTTGTAAGCAGAAGACTTCATAAGCAGGAATATATAAAAATTTAGAAGGGAAGAGATGGAACATGAGATACAAAAAGACAGCGGCGGTGATCCTGGCGGCAGCGATGACGGTGCAGGCGGCGAGCGCCGCTCTGGCGGCAGAAGGTTTGTCGGGATCGGACGCGCAGGGAATCGGTCCGGGATTTTCTGTGGAAACAGAGAATGGGAATCCTGGAGCCGGAACGGAAAACGGAGGGGAACAGCCGGTGTATCCGATGGCGTGGGAAAAGGTGAACGGCGTTTATATGGACGATACAGGCGCTCCGATCGAGGGAGCCGTGCTGCGGGGGATTAGTGTTTCCAAGTGGCAGGGAGATGTGGATTGGGGAAAGGTCGCGGCGGATGATGTTTCCTTTGCGCTGATCCGAATGGGCTCCTTTGGATATGAGGGCGAGTACACCATGGATGAGTATTATGACGTGAATATGCGGGAGGCAAAGGCCAACGGCGTCCATACAACGCCCTACGTTTATCTCCAGACGAGGACGGTGGAGGAAGCCCGGGCGGCGGCCAGGTACGCGGTGGAGATGGCGGCGCCTTATGAGATTACGTACCCGCTGGCGGTGGATGTGGAATCCCAGTATATTATGGATCTTTCGGTCCAGGAGCTGACGGATATTGTCAACGCGTTCTGCGAGGAGGTGGCGGCGGCCGGATATACTCCGATCGTATATAGCGATTACTCGAAATTTACCACAAAAATGGATACCTCGCAGATCCCGTATGATATTTGGCTGGCCCGGTACGGCGGCGATCATAATTATCCCGGCCGGACCATGTGGCAGGCGACGGATAAAGGACAGATCGACGGCATCAACGGCAATGTATGCCTGGAATTTGCATTCCGCGACTATGCGGCGACGGATCAGACGAGCGGCACGGCGCTTACTCCCGGCGAATGGTCCGAAGAGGACGGACACTGGTATTTTTATCAGAATGGAAACCGGATGACCGGATGGATCTATCCGGATGGAAACTGGTACTATCTGGATCCGGATCAGGGCGGCGCGATGGTAAACGGCGGCTTAAAGGTGATTGACGGAATCACATACCAGTTTAACGGAAGCGGCGTTATGCTGTAGACCCGTTGTACAGTTATACAATGGCGTGTGAGGCGGCGGCGCCGTCATATGGCGGCGCCGGCTATTCTTCCCATGGAAGTTCGACATAAGTAGGTTCATGATGGACAGCAGGCAGGATTTTTTCCAGAACGTCTGCTGTCTTTATTTTGAGGCTGGAGGTGTTGATACAGGGATGGCAGCCGAGATATTCGTCCTGCAGCAGGTCCTTATCGATCAGGAGCCGCACATGGTTGTCCGGATCGTTCATCAGGCCCAGAACGCTGACAGAGCCGGGAGTGATGCCTAAATATTCCTCCATGTGGGCGTCGTCCGCAAAAGAAAGCCTTGCGGAATTGATCTGCTTTGACAAGGCCTTGGTTTTAAATTTTTTATGACCGGGCATGAGCAGAAGATAGAATTTTGTTTTCTGCGTGTTGCAGAGAAAAAGGTTTTTACACATATGGATCCCTAAAAGCTGGTCAACCGCGGCACAGGCGTCGATGGTATAGGCGGCGTCATGATCCAGCCGGGCGAAGGAAATGCCCAGGGATTCTAATAGCTCATAGGTCCGCTGTTCCACTGGAAGGCGGTCCTTTTTATTTTCCGGGATTCCGGAATAAACGGTGCTGTCAACATGAAATTCCATTTTTCGCGTCCTTCTTTCAATTTTTGCTGTCCGGCGGATTTTTTTCTGGCGTATCCGGCCGGAAAACGCTATACTTTATTATAACAGCCGATAGAAAAGAAGC
>DVFQ01000043.1 GCA_018713185.1 Candidatus Copromonas avistercoris (nom. illeg.)
TTCTTAAAAGTTCTGGCTGCGGTTCCTCGAAAAATTGAACACAGGAAGGATACATGCCGCCCCGGTGGATCTGCACCCGGGCGGTTTCCATTTCCAGGCTGTCGAATCCGTTTTTCGTGTTGCTGTTGGGGAAGATGAAATTCTTGGCGCTGGAGGTAACCGTAAGGCGCATCCGGTGCCCGGGCAGGAAGGTATAGGAGAGCTTGGTGGTCCGGATCTTGATCTCATAAACCTGTCCCGGTTCCATAAATTCCGGCTTTTCAAATCCGTTCCGGTAGCGGGCGCAGAGAAGGCCGTCCGCCAGCTTTACGGAGCGCCCGTTCCCATCCACATCAGTGATCCGGACGACAAAATCCGTATCCGGGCAGTCGCAGGAAATGAACAGGCGGACTAAGAAATCGCCGCTTACGGTAAGGGGATGGGAGAGAACGCCGGTTGAATAGGAAAGCACATCGCTTCGCTTTTCCTCTTCCGTATAATCCTCCGGTACCTCCAGTTCGTTTTCCGACATGTCGATAATGTGGAAGGAGGGATGGCTCGGGTCATATAGATACTGATCCAGCCCTTCCGCGTTATCCGGTGTTTCCCAAAGCCCGCCGGTCCCGCACCGGCTTCCGGTTCCGGCGGCCGGGGAGATGAGCTGGATTTCTTCTGCCTGCGTGCCGGCGTTGGCATCCCCAGCCAGGTAAAGGACCGCGGGGACGCTTCCGGCGGGCCAGGCATCCGCCGTTTTCCAGCAGTTGACAGAAGCTTTCGCGCTGGCCTGCGCGCCGGTCTGCACGCTGCCGCCGGGCATTGCAGCCTGCGTGTCTTCTTGCCGGGTCCGGCAGCCGTTTTCGTTTGCTTCGGACGGCTGTACCGACAGGGTATAATATTCTACGGCGGGCGTTTTTTCAATTCCGTTTTCTTTTCCTTTTAGGAAATGCTCCAGCCATTTCAGGCAGAGCAGGTCGATATCATACCGCAGGGCGTTTTCGCCCATGAAATTCCCATGAAGATCATAATCGGCGTTGCCGCTGTGCTTCCAGGGGCCAAGAACGGCCTTCCAGGTTCCCTTGGGCCAGTTTGACACCAGATCCAGGGCTTCCGTGGTTCCCATGCCGTTATCGTCAAACCAGCCGGAGACGATCAGCGCCGGGACCGGGCGGCCCTCATAGCGGTCCTTCCAGCTGGACATTTTCCAGAACTCATCCAGATCGGGGTGGGCGAGCCATTTCTCAACGAAGGGCATGGATTTTCCCAGGGCCATTTGGGGAAGCTTGGAAAGCGGCCGGTAATCCAGGATTTCGTCCCAGTTTTCCTGTTCCATCAATTCCTTTTTCATCCGCTGCTCCGACATGGAGAAGGCCCAGGCCAGCATTCCCGAGGTGAAACAGCCGCCCCGGCGCGGGAGATCGGTAAACGCGCTTCCGGCGCAGACGAAGCTTAAAAGGGCCTTTAGGTGGGGATTGCCGCTGGCGGCGGCCGCCCATTGGACGTAGCCGAGATAGGAGCCGCCGGTCATGGAGACGGAGCCGTCGCTCCACGGCTGCGCCGCGATCCAGTTTAAGGTATCGTCTCCGTCCTCGACCTCATAATAATTGGGCTGCCAGACGCCGGTGCTGTCCTCCCGTCCCCTGGTGTCCTGGATCACGACGGCATAGCCTCTCTGGACAAAACGGTAGTAGCCCTCCTTTCCAACGCCTTTTCCGTAGGGCGTCCGGATAAGGACGGCGGGAACCTGACGGTCTGCGGCTTTCGCGCCGTTTATGGCGTCCTCGCCGCTCCCGGAGCCCGGCTGACAAGCGGAAGTTGTCCGTTTGGCGGAATCCGTCTGTCTGGCGGAATCCGTCTGTCTGGCGGAAGCCGTCTGTCTGGTGGAATCCGTCTGGATGACCGGAAGATAGACGTCCGTGGCCAGCCGCTCTCCATCCCGGGTGGGCACAAAGAAGGTTCCGGCAAAAGAAACGCCACAGATCCCGCTGGTATTTTTCCCGTCCTTTTGCGAACCATTTCCTGGAAAGGTCTCTTCCCAGCGGGCAAGAATCGTGTCCTTTTCCCGGCCGTCTTTTACGAGAACCGCGCAGTAATCCCTTCCGGTCATGGAAACGGCGAAGATCCGCTGGCCTTTTGCGCTGTTTCGGTCATAGGACAGATCCAGCGGAAATTTTTTTCCGCGCTGGATATAGGAATCCCGCCTCCTTCTGGTAAAGCGGCTGCCGTCCTTTAGGATAAAGGAATCCGGTTCGTTAAAAAGAGCCGCTTCATACTCGGCCCGGTCCGCGAAAAATCCGGACAGATCCCGGCTGCACAGGACTTGAAAAAAGTCCCAGTCTTCTTTTCTTACCGGCCGCGGCGCTTCCAGCCCGGCGGTATGGACGTTGAGCCTGCTTAAGGTTAAAGCGCTGTCCGTTTCATAAAAGATCCCGTACAAGATTCCTGAGAAGTAAAAATTCCACTGTTCCATTGCCCGTAAACCTCCTCCTTTAAATGTTCTTTTATCATCTGCCCTCATTGTAGCATTGCGGACCCGGACTGTAAATAAGTCTGGGACGGGAAATCAAAATCGATCTTCCAAATGAATTGGAGCCGGTTTTCCTTCCGAAAAACACGGATGGTTTTCAGCACGCAGGGCAGGGCGGCGAGGACGGCCGGGAGGGAAGAAAACGCCGCTTCGTCCGGAGGAGCGGCCCTATTCAGCGCCAGGGCGGAGCCGCTTACCAGCCTCCGCCGCTCTGCCTCCAGCTTTTCCTTCCGCGCTTTGTATTCCTCCAGCGTATCGACGCCGTTTTCATAGGCGCACCGGATCCGTTCCTCCTTCTTGGAAAGTTGTAAAAGAAGGCGGGCAACACTGTCGGGACGGTTTGGTGTTTCGGCGGGTTGGCTTTGCGTTTCGCCGGGCCAGCTTTGCATCCCGCCGGGCCGGCTTTGCATCCCGCCAGGCCAGCGTTGCATCCCGGCGGACGGGAGCGAAGGATCCGGCAGGAGCCGGTAATTTTCGTAACCGGCCCAGAGGATCAGCTGGGAAACCGCGGTCTGTACCGCCTGTTCGGCAGCCGCGGCGGAAAGGGAGCAGGAACCGGGATGGAGTCCTTTGGCGTATTTCCAGCATTGAAATGCGGCGCTTCGTCCTTTTGGCTGGAGAAAGGACAGGCGGGAGGCGCAGATCCCGCAGGAAAGAAGGCCGCAGAGCCAGTGGGAGCCGCCGGTTTTCGCCCGCGGGCTGGAAGAGGGGGCGTTTGTGGAGCCCTTGGCCTTTTTCAGCGCCTCCAGCCGGTTTTGGTTCGGTTTATATAAGGCTGCCAGGATAGGGCTTATCTCATGGGCTCCTTGAAACTGGTGCCCGTTCCAGATCACGGTGCCAGCGTAGAAGGGATTTTTTAAAATCCGCGTCACGCTTCGGGAATCAAAGGGATTTCCCCGCTTTGTAGAAAATCCATAAAGATTCAGCTTTTTGGCGATGCCAGAGGGGGTCATGCCGTAATGGAAATCCAGAAAGATCTGTTCTACGATCTGGATTTCTTCGGGCACAAGAAGAAAGGGACGGCCCCCGCCCGCGGCCCTGTATCCGAGGCAGGGAGAGGTCTGATATCCTTTTTGCAGCGCCTTTTCCGTCATGCCCCGCAAAACTTCGCCGGACAGGTTGATGGAATAATATTCGTCGGACCATTCGATAATGGTTTCAATCAGCCGGCCGAACATTCCTTCCATGATCGGCTCCGAAATGCTTTTAATCTCAATCCCGCATTTTTTTCGAAGGATCCCTTTATAAAAGATGCTTTCCTCCTGATTCCTGGCGAAGCGGGAGAATTTCCAGAGATAGAGGCGGGAAAAAGGAGGGGGAAAGGAGGACTTGGCTTCGGCGATCATTTTTTGAAACGCGGGCCGGTTTCCGGCATGACGGCCGGAGATCCCCCGCTTTTCAATAAAGATAAACGGTTCGGGAATGGAAAACCCGTCCGCCAGCGCGGCGGTCCGGATCATCCGCAGCTGGGCGTCGGGGGATAGTTCCGTCTGATCGTCGGTGCTGACCCGGATGTAGGCGGCGCCGGTACGGCTGGGGATATCGGGGCGGGCCGGGGTATTGGTGCAGGCGGGGACGCCGGAGCGGGATAAGGCGCCGGTACGGGAAATCGGAGAAGGGTTCATGAGTGTGGGCTTCCTGTTTTCTTTTCGCCGGGAAACCGGCTTTTCTTTGATATCATTTTATGAAAAGAGCGAAGAAAAAGAATAAACGGGAGACAATGCGATTAGGATGGAAGCAGGATGCGGCCGGGAGAAAGTTCCGGCAGGAAAAGTTTTTTGGAAGAGGAGAAGGAATAGCATGGGACGGCCAAGGAAATTTCAGATTGAGAATTGGATCGAACAAAAGGAAGAGGAAGCGCCGCTGTCCATGGCGGCGCTCCCTCCAGAAATTAGAAAGCAGTATTGCAGGAAGCTTCTTACGCTTCTGGCTCGGCAGGCGGGATTTGTGTGGGAGCCGCCAGCCGGTCAAAATAATTCTTAAATACGGAAAACAGCCGCTTGGGGGCATGGGCCAGTGCTCCGTTGGGCGACCAGACCAGATAGGTGGTGAAAGGGCCGGTTTCCTCCGCGATTGGGATGCTGACCAGATCTGGATAAAAACGGGTAATGTCCTTGTGAAGGTAGGCGACGCCGGTATTTTTCCGCAGGAACTGGATCAGGGTCGAAAGCTGGTCGAAGCGCTGCAGGCAGTTTAATTCGGCGCCGTAACGGCGGTACTGCTCCTGCAAAAGCTTGGACTGCAGATCGTCCCCCCCGTATAGCGGAGAACCGGATAGGAAACAAGCTGCCGGTAGGACAGGACCGGTTCCTTTGCCAGGGGATGGGAAACGGACATGGAAACGTAGCGGCAGGTTTCGGTCCGAAGAATCATGCAGTTTTCGTGGATATCCTGCTTGTAGCGGAGGACCAGCAGGCCGTCCAGGTCATTGTGCTTTAGCATATCTATCACTTTTCACGAAAACCCCGGGGAGGAAAAGAAATAGGGACGTGCAAAGTTACGAAGCGAAAAGGAGATAAGATACATATGGTTGCAATAATCGGCCTTATTATGTTTGCGGTGTCCTCTTACCTGGCGCTGAGCAAAAAGATGCACCTGATGGTCCCGTTTGTAGTCGTTCCCGTAGTCGCGGTTTTGTATTTCAGCGTGCTGTCAGAAACGGGCATGTTTGATATCATGGTGAACCGTCTGGTAAGCCTGACCAAAGGAAATATTTACGTTGTTATGATCGTTACGATCATCGTTGCCTTCATCGGACATCTGGACGGCGCTTATAATACGACATACCTGATCGCGATCCCGGCGTTGGCGCCTCTTTATAAAAAGTTAAACATCGACCGCCGATGTCTTGTGCTTTTAGTATCCCTGGCGGCGGCTCCCATGACGGCCATGGCCTGGGGCCAGCCGGCGAAAATGCCCGTTTATGATCCCAACATCGATCCGGTTGTGATGGCGACCAGCCTTTATCCGGTCGTAGCGATCATGCTGGGCGCGGCGATCATCGCCTCTCTTGGATACGGACGTTATTACGCGACAAAGAACGCGGCGGAAATCGCGGCTTTAAAGGCCAGCTTCCAGAATGATTCCGGAAGCTCCAAGGTGGATTTTTCCGATAATCCGCTGGCCCGTCCCCAGCTGTTCTGGGTTAATTTCGTACTGTTTGTTGTTTCCCTTCTCTGCTTTATGTTCATGACGGCGGTTCCGACCTACGTGCTGTTTATGGTATTCTCCTGCCTGGCGCTTCTGATCAACTACCATACGCAGAAGGAGCAGGGACAGATTGTCCGCAAGCACTCGGCGACCATGCTGGCTCCGGCGATCCTGTTTATGGGCATCGGAATCATGGTGGGAATCTTAAACGGAACGGGAATGGTCACGGCGATGGTAGACGCGGTGCTTTCGGTGGTTCCGTCCTCCCTGGCCCGGTATATCCACATTATTTACGCGATCATCATTCTGCCGCTGGAGATCTTTATTCCCTACCAGGCGTTCCAGAGCATGAACCCGCTGCTTTTGGGAATCGGCGCTGGCTGCGGATTAAATTCCTACCAGGTGCTGACCTGCTTAAATATTTCTTATCTGAATCCATGTTCTCCGCTGGTGGCGGCGGCCAACCTGACCTGCGAGCTGGCAGAGGTGGATATCATCAAGCAGGTAAAATATTCGGTGATCCCCTGTATTGCCTTTAATACCATCGGCGTACTGCTGTGCGTTCTTTTGGGTCTGGCATAGAAACATGCAAAAAACGCGGCTGCCGTCAGAAAAAGGCGGCGGCCGCCGTGACAAGGTGATATAATATAGAATTAGAAAAGGAGCTGAGACGACTATGAGCGATATGGTGAAGGTAACCCCAAAGAATATTGTGGATGAAGCGAGGGACATGCCCTGGAAGGTGGCCATCGAGCCGTTTAGGGTAGCGCCCCGGGTTTATTATGTAGGAAACGTATGGGTTGGAAGCTTTCTTGTGGATACGGAAGAAGGTCTTGCGATCATCGATACAACCGTGATGGAGGATCTGTACCTGCTTCTGGAATCCATCCGCAAGCTGGGCTTTGATCCCATGAACATCAAGAAGATCTTCTTGACCCATGCCCATATGGATCATGACGGAGCCGCCCGCGCGTTAAAGGAAATGACGGGAGCGGAGATTTACCTTTCTAAAGAGGATGAAGACTGGCGCCATCGTCCGGAGGCCGATATGCATGATACCGGCTTTAAGATCGTTCCCTATGACGTGGATCATTTCTACGACGACAATGAGGCCATCGTAATGGGAAGCGTAACTATCCGCACGAAGCTTTCCGCCGGTCATACGCCCGGCACCACCTCCTTCTTTGTGGAGTCTGCGGACGAGAACGGGAAGAAGCTGGTTTGGGGAATGCACGGCGGCATCGGCGTCAATACCATGAATACGGATTATTTGATCCCGGAAAACCGGATGGATTACACGCCCTTTGTGGACGCGGATAAATGGCCGGCATTCCTGGATGAGAGAGCGGAATCCCTGCGCAAGGTGATCGCCGCAGGAAAGTACGAGAGATAATTTTCCTTTTTTCGATCCCCCTGGCTTTGTTTTTGGAGGATTCCGGCCTTGGACGCCGGTAATCCGGAAAAGCAATAGGGAGAGCCGCAGGCCCCGGAAATGGATTTTGGATTTGGAGGCCGTGACCCGCGGACAAATTTTAAGTACCCGAAAGAACGCGCTTTGCAGATACCCCTTGCGAAAACCGTATCTTTCGGGTATTTTCGCAGTGCTGATTCCAGCAGCGTCACTTCCTGTGGTGGTGTCTCCTACGGCCATCCGGCGGACCGGATGGGGAGATGGGCGCTTCCATGCGGTATCTGTCCCAGCGGTACGCGATGCCCTACGGGATGCAGAAGGCGGTGCTGACGGATATCGGCACCGAGGAGCTGGCGCATCTGGAGATGATCGCCGCCATTGTCCACCAGCTGACCCGCAATCTTTCCGCGGAGGAGCTGGTACAGCAGGGCTTTGGGCCTTATTATATCGATCATACCACGGGGATCTGGCCCCAGGCGGCGGGCGGCGTTCCCTTCAACGCCTGCGAGTTTCAGTCCAAGGGAGATCCGCTCACGGATCTTTTCGAGGATCTGGCGGCGGATGGTACGACTTTGTAAGAACAACATTGAAGTGTTAGAAGATGGTTTTTGCTATCTGGTTTTACTCCAAATAGCAAAAACCTCAGAAATTCCAGTGAATATCGACAGGAACCTGGCGGGTGCCCGGTATCCGTTTACCAACCTCTATATAATCAATCAGCTTTTCAACGGTTTCCCTGTCTAATTTTTTAAGGTTTGTATATTGCTC
>DVFQ01000044.1 GCA_018713185.1 Candidatus Copromonas avistercoris (nom. illeg.)
CCACATGGGAAAAGAGGTGGAGAGGGCCGAAGGATTTTCCCAGGTCATGGACGGTCAGGACGTCGTTTCCGCTTAAGACGTTGGGCTCCAGCCGGATATCCATGGCGTCGTTGATCTCTCTGGGCTTTTCCAGGACCTCGATTTTATTGAGCATTTTTTCCCGGCTTTCCGCCCGCTTAATGGATTTTTCCCGGTTGAAGGAACGGAGCTTTTCAATTACTTCTTCCTGATGGCGGATCTCCTGTTGCTGGTTTAAGTAGGCTTTCATCTGGATCGCGCGCATCTGGGCCCGCTTCTCGCTGTAGGAAGAATAATTACCCGGATAGACCGTGGACTTTCCGCCGTCCAGTTCGATGACCTTGGAAACGATCCGGTCCAGGAAGTAGCGGTCGTGGGCGACGATGATCACGCTGCCCTTATAATTTAACAGGTAGGTTTCCAGCCATGCGATGGACGACATGTCCAGATGGTTGGTGGGCTCGTCCAAAAGGATAATATCTGGATTTAAAAGCAGGAGCTTTCCCAGGGAAACACGGGTTTTCTGGCCGCCGGAGAGAGTGGAGATCTGTTTTTGAAAGTCGTCCTCAGAGAAGCCGAGCCCCTTTAAAACGCCGACGATCTCGCTTTTCCAGGCGTAGCCGTTGATCAATTCAAACTGGTGGCTTAAGCGGCTGTAGGAAGCCATCTTATTTTCCAGATCTTCGCCGGAGGCCGTTTTCATATCCTCCTCCAGCTGGCGCAGGGTCTGCTCCATTTCGATTACCGGGCGCTTTGCCTCCACCATCTCGTCATAGATGGTCCTATGGCTTAAAAGATCCTGATTCTGAGCCAGATAGCCCAGGGTTTTTCCTTTGGAGATGACCACTTCCCCGGAATCCGCCGGCAGCTCGCCGACGATGATCTTTAAAAGGGTGGACTTCCCGGCTCCGTTGATGCCGACAATGGCCGCTTTTTCGTGTTCTTCTATATGGAAGGAGACGTTCTTTAAAATTTCATCGCCTCCGAAGGCTTTGCAGATGCTGCTGCAGGCTAAGATCATAACTTCCTCCTAAAAATGGGATCGGATATTGTGCCTATCTTTTATACTATACCATAAAACGGCGGAAATTGCACGGCTTTATGGAAAAATTGGAAGGCGGCCTAAAACTGCTTTGACAAGGATTTGACAAAAAACTAGGATACAGGTATAATAAAAGTACGTATTTTCAGACATCCCGTTTCTTTTGTGGGGCGGGATGAATTTTTTGCAGCATGAGGGTGAGTCAAAATGGCAGACCAAAGACAGATTTCAAAGGCAGTGATCGCCAGGCTGCCGCGTTATTACCGGTATCTGGGGGAATTGATGGAAGAAGGGATCGAGCGGATTTCTTCCAATGAACTGAGCGCCAGGATGAAGGTGACGGCGTCGCAGATCCGTCAGGATCTTAACAATTTCGGAGGCTTTGGGCAGCAGGGCTACGGCTATAATGTCAAATACCTCTATACGGAAATTGCCAGGATCCTGGGGATCGACCGGCAGCATAACCTGATCATCATCGGGGCCGGGAACCTGGGGCAGGCGATCGCCAATTATACGAATTTTGAAAAGCGGGGCTTTATGATCAAAGGGATGTTTGATATTAATCCCCGCCTGATCGGGTTAGTGGTCCGGGGGGTCGAAATCCGGGGGATCGATGATCTGGAGCAGTTTATCGTGGAGAATGAGGTGCAGATCGCGGCTCTTACGATTCCGAAATCCAAGGCGCCGGAAATCGCCGACCGGCTGGTGAAGGCGGGGATCAAGGCGATTTGGAACTTTGCCCATACGGACTTAAATGTGCCCGACGACGTCGTAGTTGAGAATGTGCATCTTTCCGAGAGTCTGATGCGGCTTTCCTACCGGGTCTGCAGTATGCAGGACGAGCGGGAGCGGAAGGCGAAAGAGAAGCTGGCAAAGGAAAATGCAAAAATGCACGGGCAGGAAGCGTAGGCGTATGGTTAAGGGAGTCGGCTGTGATCTGATCGAGATTGAAAGAATGAAGAAGGCCTGTGAGAAAGAGGCCTTTTTATCACGGGTTTTTACCCAGGAAGAGCGCCGGCAGGCGGAAGGGAAGCCTTCTGTCCTGGCCGGCACTTTTGCGGTGAAAGAGGCGGTTTCCAAAGTGTTCGGCACCGGTTTTCGGGAGTTTGAGATCCGGGAAATCGAGGTTCTGCGGGATCCCCTTGGAAAGCCTTATGTAGCGCTTTGGGGACGGGCGGCCGAAACGGCGAAGCAAAAAGGGATCGAGAGGCTGGAAGTTTCCATATCGGATACGAAGGAGTACGCCATGGCGTTTGCCGTGGGAGAAGGAGATGAAAAAAGCGCGGGGAACTAAAAAAAGAAGAGGGCCAAGACGCGCGGCAGAGGAGGAGCGGAATGAGAAGCTTGGTAAGCGGGAGCAGGATGAAGGAGATCGACCGGCGGACCATCGAGGATTACGGGATTCCGTCGATCGTTTTGATGGAACGGGCGGCGCTGGCGGCCGCCGGTGAAGCGGAGCGGATGTTGGCTGTCAAAGCACCGGATTCCGAAGACAAGCGCCGGTTTTCTATTCTTGCGGTCTGCGGCTTCGGCAATAACGGGGCCGACGGGATCGCGGCGGCGAGGATCCTGTTTCTGCGGGGCTTTGCGGTTACGATCCTCCTTCCGGATGAGGGAGGAAGGAGGACTCCGGAGTTTGAACTCCAGCTTTCCATTGTAAATCGGCTGGGGATTCCGGTACATTCCGCATCGGACTTTATTCCGGGCCGGTGCAGTCTGATCATCGACGCACTGTTCGGCGTCGGACTTTCCCGGCCGCTTGCGGGCGGCTATTTGGAACTGGCCAGCCGGATCAACGAAATGGGAGCGCCGGTTCTTTCCGTGGATATGCCCTCCGGGATCAGCTCGGACACAGGAGCGGTCATGGGGGCGGCGGTCCGGGCGGACGCAACGGTGACCTTCGGAGAAAAGAAGCTGGGGCAGGCGCTGTATCCGGGCAGGGAATTCTGCGGCCGTCTGCTGGTGGCGGATATCGGATTGGTCCTAGACGACGGGTTCGCTCCCAATACCGGCGCTGTTTTGGATCCCGGCGGAACGGGAAAGCCGTCCGCTTTCGCCCTAGAGCCTTCGGATCTCTTGCGGATTCCCAAGCGGGAACGAAATTCCAATAAGGGGACCTTCGGAAAGGTGCTGGTGGCGGCAGGCTCGGAAGGGATGGCGGGAGCGGCCTTTTTCTCCGCTTTGGCGGCGTACCGCTGCGGCGCCGGTTTGGTGAAGATCCTGACGGAAGAGAGCAACCGGCTGATCCTGCAGGAGCGGCTTCCGGAGGCGATCCTGGCGCTTTATTCCGGGCCAGAGGCCAAAGTCGATCCGGCGCGGTTTGAAAATACCGTAAAGGAACAGGCGGCCTGGGCCGATGTGATCGTTCTTGGCCCCGGCATCGGTCAGGGCGAAACGGCGAAGGTTATGGTGGAAACGATCTTAAGCGAGTCCTATGTGCCGGTGATCCTGGACGCGGACGCGCTGAATCTTCTGGCGGCCGATCCGAAGCTTAAGGAGTATTTGACGGAAAATATGATCCTGACGCCTCACATGATGGAAATGTCCCGGTTTACGGGAAAGACGATCAAGGAGCTGAAGGCGGATCCGGTAAGCGCCGCCAGGGAGGTTTCCGCGCAGTACGGAGCAGCCTGCGTATTAAAGGACGCGGCGACGGTGACGGCCTTCCGGGACGGAACCGTTTTTGTAAATGAGAGCGGTACGCCGGCGATGGCGAAGGGCGGCTCCGGAGACGTTTTAACCGGCGTGATCGCGGGGCTGATCGCCCTCGGAATGGAAGAGGGCGAGGCCGCGGCTTTCGGGGTTTATATTCATGGGCTGGCGGGAGAAGCGGCTGAACGCCGGTACGGCGTCCACTCCGTTTTAGCCAGGGAGCTGGCGGACAGCTTGTCGGAGGTAATGAGGCGTGAGAACTGACAGAACGTATGCGGATATTCATTTAGACCGGATCGAGGAAAACATGAAGGCCGTCGCTTCCATGGTGACGCCGGGAACGAAGATCATGGGAATCGTAAAGGCGGACGGCTATGGCCATGGTGCGGCCGCCGTTTCTAAAACGATCGACGCCTTTGTTTCCAGCTACGGCGTGGCCACGGCGGACGAGGCGGTTATGCTCAGAAGGCATGAGATCAAAAAAGGGATCTTGGTTTTGGGACCGGCGGCAAAGGAGCGGTACCGGGAGCTGGCAGAGCTTGAGATCCGGCCTTCCATATCTCGGTTTGAGGAGGCGCAGGCGTTCTCTCAGGCGGCCCTTGCGGCAAAAAAACAGGCAAAGGTTCATATTGCTGTGGATACGGGGATGAGCCGGATCGGCTTTCTTCCAGATGCGGAGTCGGAAACGGAAATCCAGAGGATCGCGGGCCTTCCGGGAATCCAGATCGAGGGGATCTTCACGCATTTTTCCAAGGCGGATGAGGAAGACCCCGATTTTACCAGGGAGCAGCTTCGCCGGTTTACCGAGTTTGCGGACAGGCTGAAAAGCCGGGGGATCCAGATCCCTCTTCGCCACTGCTCCAACAGCGCCGGCGCCCTTCGGTTTCGGGAAGCGGACCTAAATATGGTCCGGGCTGGGATCATGCTTTACGGCCTCCATCCATCTAAAGAGACGGAAAAGAACGCCGCGCTGCGGCCGGCTATGGAGTTGAAAAGCCATATTACCTGCATCCGGGAGATCCTTCCGGGGACGGCTGTGAGCTATGGGGGAACTTATACGGCGGATTCGGTCAGGAGAGTGGC
>DVFQ01000045.1 GCA_018713185.1 Candidatus Copromonas avistercoris (nom. illeg.)
GATGGATGATTGAGAGATCAATATCTGTCAGGCTTTTTTGTTTCATAGGAAACTTTTTCATAAACGGGGATATCTCTGGTATTTTAGAGAAAAATGGTATATAATAGCATCGGTCAGCCTACATGATTTTACATTTCAGGAGGAAATATGTTAGAACTGAAGAATATTTCCTTTGGCGTGTCGGAAAGCCAGGGGAAAAAGGAGATCTTAAAGGGCATCAGTCTTACGATTGAAGATGATAAATTTGTAGTAATTACGGGTCCCAACGGCGGCGGGAAATCAACTTTGGCAAAGATCATTATGGGAATTGAAAAGCCGGATTCCGGTACGATTCTTTTTGACGGAAAGGATATTACGGACATGAACGTGACGGACCGGGCCAACGCGGGGATCAGCTTCGCGTTCCAGCAGCCGGTGCGGTTTAAAGGCGTCCAGGTCTTGGATCTGATCCGTCTGGCGGCGAAAAAGCAGCTTTCGATCGCGGACGCCTGCGCCTATCTTTCTGAGGTGGGACTCTGCGCCAAGGATTATATCAACCGGGAAGTAAACGGAAGTCTTTCCGGCGGCGAATTAAAGCGGATCGAGATCGCCACCGTATTGGCGCGGGGAACGAAGCTTTCCGTTTTTGATGAGCCGGAAGCGGGGATCGATCTTTGGAGCTTCCAAAACCTGATCCGGGTATTTGAAAATATGAGAGAGACGACGAAGGGCTCGATCCTGATCATTTCTCACCAGGAGCGGATCCTGGAGATTGCGGACGAGATCGTGGTTATTTCAGGCGGCTCCGTGTTAAAGCATGGAACCCGGGAGGAGATCCTGCCGGAAATTTTGGGAACATCCTCGGCTCAGGGCGGCTGCGAGTTTTACAGGAGGGATAATTAATGGATAAGATTCTGGAAACACTTCTGGAAAAGGTGGCGGATCTTCACGGCGTGCCGTCGGGCGCTTACAATATCCGGGAAAACGGGAAAGCCGTTGGAAGGAATACGACCGCCAATATTGATATTGTCAGCCGCAAAGACGGCAGCGGCATCGATGTCCATGTAAAGCCGGGGACGAAGAATGAGAGCGTTCATATTCCGGTGATCTTAAGCCAGACCGGATTTACCGAGCTGGTGAATAATGATTTCTATATCGGAGACGGCGCGGATGTGACCATCGTGGCCGGCTGCGGTATCCACAACGGCGGTTCCGCCGCCTCCCGTCATGACGGCATCCACCGCTTCTTTATTGGAAAGAACGCGAAGTTAAAATATGTGGAAAAGCATTACGGAGAAGGCGATGGAAACGGCGAGCGGATCATGAATCCCCGGACGGAGATCACCATGGAGGAAGGCAGCTACATGGAGATGGAGTCGGTGCAGATCAAAGGAATCGATTCCACCAAGCGGGAAACCATCGCCCATCTGGGAGCCAATGCCCGGCTGGTGGTCCAGGAACGGCTGATGACCCATGGGAACCAGACGGCGGAGAGCGATTTTGACGTGTCCATGGACGGGGAAAATTCCAGCGCGAATATCGTTTCCCGTTCTGTGGCCAGAGATCATTCCTACCAGAAATTTTTCTCCAACCTCCAGGGAAATAATCTTTGCGCCGGGCACACGGAATGCGACGCGATCATTATGGACGACGCGAAGATCAGCTCGATCCCGGAGATTACGGCCAATCACCCGGACGCGGCCCTGATCCATGAGGCGGCCATTGGAAAAATTGCCGGGGAGCAGATCATAAAGCTGATGACCTTGGGCCTTACGGAAGCGGAAGCGGAGGCGCAGATCGTCAACGGATTCTTAAAATAAAGAGAAACGGTATCCGGCATTGCCGCCGCGGCCTTCTGCATATAATGGCAGCAGATCGGAGGGATTTTATGAGAGATCAGAAGGCTGAGAATCTGCTGAATCTGGCGCTTGCAACGCCGGAGCCGGAGCGGGAGAAAACCGACGAGCTTTATGTGGGGTATAATATAGAGGCAAAAACCTGGGAGCTGATCGTAAAATATCATGGAGAACTTCTGGAAGTATTGAAAGAGTGGTTTCCGGCGGTACAGGCGGAGTTTCTTTTAAACAATTACGCGATCCTGCTTGTCCCGGAAACGGAGGTGGAGGCGGTGATCGCCCTTCCTCAAATTGAATACGCGGAAAAACCAAAGAGGCTGTTTTTCGCCGTGAATCAGGCGAAAACGGCCTCTTGCCTTTTGCCGGTGCAGACGGGAGCGGCGGGGCTTACGGGAAAAGGAGTTCTGGCGGCGGTTGTGGATTCCGGCATCGACTATTTTCATGAGGATTTTTGCTATGAAAATGGGGAAAGCCGGATTTTGTTTTTAGCGGATCAGGTAACGGGCGAGGTGTATTCCAGAAAGCAGATCAATGAGGCGTTAAAAAGCGGAAGCCGGGAGGCGGCAAGAGCGATCGTGCCATCCCAGGACGCCTCCGGACATGGAACGGCGGTGGCGGGAATTTTGGCCGGAAACGGGAGGGAGAGCGGCGGCAGATACCGGGGCGTGGCCTGGGAGAGCGAATTGATCGTCGTTCGTTTGGGCGCGCCGGATCCGGAAGGGTTTCCCAGGACGACCCAGTTAATGAGGGGGCTGGATTTTGCGGTCCGCACGGCGTTGGAGCGTGGAAAGCCGCTGGCGGTCAATCTAAGCTTTGGAAACACGTATGGCTCCCATGATGGAAATGGGCTCTTGGAGCGGTATTTGGATTCCGTCGCCCAGATGGGGCAGACGGTGATCGCGGTTGGAACGGGCAATGAAGGCGGCGCCGGGGGCCACGGACGTTTCCTTTTGCAGGAGGGAGAATGGGCGGAAGCGGAACTGGCGGTTGCCGCGTATGAAACCGGTTTCGGCCTTCAAATCTGGAAGAGCTATGAGGATTCCATTCGGATATCCATCCGCAACCCGGCGGGCTCGATTACGGAAACTCTTTCCAGGGAGCGGGGCGCCTACCGGCTTTCCATGGGCCGGACGGAGCTTTTGATCTATTATGGGGAACCAGGGCCTTTTAACATGGCGCAGGAAATCTATATTGACTTTGTTCCGCGGGGGGACTATGTGGAAAGCGGGAACTGGAGCGTTTTTTTCCAGGCGGAAGCGGTATCCGATGGAAGGGTGGATCTTTGGCTTCCGTCGGCTGCGGTTTTGAACCGTTCGACCAGGATCTTACGGCCGGAACCGGAGACGACGCTCACGATCCCGTCTACCGCCCAGCGGGTGATTTCAGTGGGTGCCTATGATGATTCGACGAAAGCCTATGCGCCCTTTTCCGGACGCGGGGATACGAGGCATTATCAGATCCAAAAGCCGGATCTTGCCGCGCCGGGCGTGGGGATCATTGCGCCCAGACGGGGAGGCGGCTACGAACCGGTAACAGGAACCTCCTTTGCGGCGCCGTTTGTAACGGGAGCCGCGGCTCTTCTTATGGAGTGGGGGATCGTACGGGGAAATGACCCATATTTGTATGGGGATAAGATAAAGGCGTATCTTAGAAAGGGAGCGGAGCAGATTCCGGCGGAACTGGAATATCCCAATCCACGGCTGGGGTATGGGGTGCTGTGCGTGGAGAAAAGTCTGCCGGAGGGGTGGCGATAGTTGCTCGTGCTTCTCCGTCGATTCTTTCAGAAAATTTATGCTTTTTTGACAGAAAAGACATAAATTGTGGTTCTAAAAACGGAAGAGTTATGATATACTTAACAATAGCAGGATTTTACGCAGGCTCGGCCCGGCGTTCTTTTTGGAGTGCCTGTTTCTCTGCGATTTAAAGCTGATTTTTACGAAAAGGTGAAAAAGGAGGCGGTTTTATGACGATCCGAGAGTCTCTGGAATTGTGGGAGCGTGAGAATCTGAGTCCATACGCGTCTTTAAGCAGTGAATCCCTGGGAAGGGATCGGGAGGAACCGCCTTGTGATATCCGGCCGGTTTATCAGCGCGACCGGGACCGGATCCTTCACAGCAAATCCTTTCGCCGTCTGAAGCATAAGACCCAGGTTTTTCTCGCGCCGGAAGGAGATCATTACCGGACGCGCCTGACCCACACCCTGGAGGTTTCCCAGATTGCCCGGACCATCGCAAAAGCGCTGCGGCTCAATGAAAGCCTGACGGAGGCCATCGCTCTGGGACATGATCTTGGCCACACGCCCTTTGGCCATGCGGGAGAATACATATTAAACGAGATCTGCAGCGAAGGCTTTTCCCATTATAAACAGAGCGTCCGTATCGTGGAGGTCCTGGAAAAGAATGGAAAGGGCTTGAACCTGACCAAAGAGGTCAGGGACGGGATCTTGAATCACCGGACTTCCGGAAATCCATCGACGATGGAGGGAAAGGTGGTTCGCTATTCTGACAAAATTGCTTATATTAACCATGATATTGACGACGCGATCCGGGGAAAAATTATCAGGGAGGAAGATATCCCGAGGGAATATTCGGATATTCTGGGCCGGACCGTCAAGGAACGTCTGGATATTATGATCCATGACATTATTTATAACAGCCTGGACCGGCCGGAGATCGTAATGTCGCCGGAGGTGGATAAGGCCATGAAAGCGCTGCGCCAGTGGATGTTTGAGAATGTATATAAAAATCCGGCGGCGAAGTCGGAGGAGGGGAAGGCGCAGCAGCTGATCGTCCGTTTGTACGAATATTATTTGGAGCATGTGGAGCTTTTGCCGGAGGAATACCGGATGCTGATGGAAAAACGAGGAGAGAGCAAAGAGCGGGTGGTCTGCGATTATATTGCGGGCATGAGCGACAGCTATGCCATCGACCAGTTTGAAGAGCTGTTCGTTCCGAAGGCCTGGAAGGTGTAGCGATCCGCGGCCCGGAATCAGGCTCAAAACAGATGGAAACAGGAGGAGTACATGTATTACCCGGATGATGTAATTGAAGAGGTACGGGCGAGAAACGACATCGTGGATGTAATTTCCCAGTATGTGACGTTAAAAAAGAAGGGGGCCAATTATTTCGGTCTTTGTCCCTTCCATAATGAGAAATCCCCGTCGTTTTCCGTTTCTCCGGGGAAACAGATGTATTACTGTTTTGGGTGCGGGGCAGGCGGGAACGTGATCACCTTTATTATGGAATATGAAAATTATTCCTTTGGGGAGGCGTTAAAGTACCTGGCGGACCGGGCGGGGATCACGCTTCCTGAGGCGGAGGATTCAAAGGAGGCCAGAGCCCAGCGGGATCTAAAAAATACCTTATTGGAGATCAACCGGCTGGCGGCCAACTATTTTTATTACCAGCTAAAGCAGCCCCAGGGACGGCCCGGCTATGAATATTTAAAAAACCGGCGCCTGACGGATGAGACCATTACCCATTTTGGCCTCGGCTTTGCCAATAAGACGCCGGACGATCTGTACCGGTATATGCGGTCAAAAGGATACGACGACAGTATTTTAAAGGAAACGGGACTGTTTTTTATCGAGGAGCGGGGAGCCAGGGATAAATTCTGGAACCGGGTCATGTTCCCGATCCTGGATGTGAATAACCGGGTCATCGGCTTCGGCGGACGGGTGATGGGAGACGGGGAGCCCAAATATTTGAACTCTCCGGAAACAAAACTGTTTGATAAAAGCCGGAACCTGTTTGGGCTGAATTTCGCCAGAAAGTCCAGAGAAAAATATCTGCTGATCTGCGAGGGCTATATGGATGTGATCGCCATGCACCAGGCCGGATTTACCAACGCGGTGGCTTCGCTGGGAACGGCGTTTACCGCCCAGCATGCGCTTCTTTTAAAGCGGTACACGGATCAGGCGGTGCTGACCTACGACAGCGACGGAGCCGGGATCCGGGCCGCCCTAAGGGCGATTCCGATCTTAAAGGAGGCGGGAATCTCCGCAAAGGTATTGAATATGAAGCCCTATAAGGATCCGGATGAGTTTATCAAGAATCTGGGCAGGGAGGAATTTCAGAAACGGATCGACGAAGCCGTCAACAGCTTTTTGTTTGAGATCTCGGTGATCCGTTCCGAATATAATATGCAGGATCCGGAATCCAAGACCGGATTCTATAACGCGGTGGCAAAAAAGCTTCTGGAATTTCCGGAAAAGCTGGAGCGGGATAATTATACGGAGGCCGTGGCCAGAGAATATATGATTCCGGCTGAGGATTTGAAGCGGCTGGTAAATTCCCTTGGAGAAAGGGGCGGTTTTGCCCTTCGGACGCCGGAACAGGAACGTCCGAAGAAAAAGAAAGAGAAGGACGACGGAGTCCGCAAATCGCAGCGGCTTCTTTTGACCTGGCTGATCGAAGAGCCGAAGCTCTTTGAGACCATCCGGGGGATCATCACACCCGAGGATTTTACGGATGAGCTTTACAAGCGGGCGGCTGGTCTGGTGTTTGATGAGTACGAGAAAAACGGATCCATCGAACCGGCCAGGGTGCTGAACCATTTTATCGAAGGAGATGAGCAGTACAGGGAAGCGGCCGCGCTCTTTAACGCCAGACTGGACGAGTCTTTAAGCAACGAGGAGCAGAGGAAGGCATTTTCAGAAACCATAAAAAAGATAAAACGCTTCAGCCTGGAGGAAAGAAGCAAAAAGGCATCGGATATCCGCGAGCTGCAGGAAATCATCAGACAGAAATCAGAGCTTAACAATCTGCAGCTTACATTGGAGTAACAGACGGCGCCGGGAAGGATGGAAACGTATGGAGGAAAAAACACTGACATTTGAGGAACGACTGGACAAGCTGTATGAGACTGCGAAAAAGAAGAAGAATGTTCTGGAGGAGCAGGAGATCCTGGATGCGTTTGCCAATGAGGAGCTGACGCCGGAAAAGCTGGACCGGATCTATGATTTCCTGGACAGCAAAAATGTGGACGTCCTTAGGATCACGGCGGACGACGATATCGACCCGGATCTGTTTTTGGAGGACGAGCCGGAAAACGACGAGATTGCCATGGAACAGGTGGATCTGTCGGTTCCGGAGGGCGTCGGGACCGAGGATCCGGTGCGGATGTACTTAAAAGAGATCGGAAAAGTCCCGCTCTTGACTCCGGATGAGGAGATCGAGCTGGCCAAGCGGATGGAGCTTGGAGATGAGGAAGCGAAAAAAACGCTGGCGGAGGCGAATCTCCGGCTGGTGGTCAGCATCGCCAAGCGGTATGTGGGGCGGGGAATGCAGTTCCTGGATCTGATCCAGGAGGGCAACCTGGGGCTGATCAAGGCGGTGGAAAAATTCGATTACCGCAAAGGATATAAGTTCAGCACTTATGCCACCTGGTGGATCCGTCAGGCGATCACGAGAGCCATTGCCGATCAGGCCAGGACCATCCGGATTCCGGTCCATATGGTGGAGACCATTAACCGCCTGGTGCGGACCCAGAGACAGCTTCTCCAGAGCCTGGGACGGGAACCGTCTCCGGAGGAGATCGCGAAGGAGATGGATCTGCCGGTGGACCGGGTTCGGGAGATCATGAAAATTTCCCAGGATCCGGTATCCTTAGAGACGCCCATCGGCGAAGAGGAAGACAGCCATTTGGGAGATTTTATCCAAGACGATCATGTGGAGGTTCCGGTGGACGCGGCGACCTTTACCCTCCTTCATGAGCAGTTGATGGAGGTTTTGGAGACGCTTACGGACAGGGAGCAGAAAGTTCTGCGGCTGCGGTTTGGCCTGGACGACGGGAGGCCCAGGACGTTAGAGGAAGTAGGAAAGGAATTTAACGTCACAAGGGAGCGGATCCGCCAGATTGAGGCGAAGGCCCTTAGAAAGCTCCGCCATCCCAGCAGGAGTAAAAAGCTGAAGGATTATCTGGATGAATAGGAGGAACGGCGGATGAGGCTGTCAGAACGGCTGGAACGGGTTGTTTCTTTTGTAAGACCATGCGCTTCGGCCGCCGATATCGGCACGGACCATGCCCTGGTCCCGGTGGAGCTGGTGCGCCGCGGAATCGTAAAAAAGGCGCTTGCAATGGATGTGCGGCCCGGCCCGCTTTCCCGCGCGAAGGAGCAGATCAGCCGGGCCGGATTATCGGATCAGATTGAACCCAGGCTTTCCGACGGTCTGGCCGCTCTAAAGCCCCAGGAGGCGGAAACGGTTATTATTGCCGGAATGGGAGGAGAACTGATCATACGGATCCTTACGGAAGGCCGCCACATGTGGGACAGCGTGGCCCAGTGGGTCCTGTCCCCGCATTCCGAGATGTTTAAGGTTCGGGGCTGGCTTTTGGAAAACGGCTTTTCCATCGAAAAAGAAGACATGGTCTGCGAAGATGGGAAGTATTATGTCTTGATGGACGTAAAGAGAGCGGAAGCGGAGGCAGGAGCGGAAACAGAAGCTGGGGAAGGAACAGGAGCAGAGGCAGGATTAAAAACGGAAAGTCCGGCGAGGGATGCGGAGTTTGTCCGGCTTCTTTATGGAGACAGCCTGATCCGTGAGCGGAATCCGGTTTTGGCGCAGTATTTGAAAGAGGAGGAGCAGATGCTCATGGAGCGGGAGGCTTCCCTGCGTCAAAGCGCGAGAGGCTCGCTTCGGGCGGCAGAGCGGTTAAAGGAGACGGAAACCAGGCTGAAATGGAACCGGGAGGTACAGGATGAAATGCAGAGAGATCATTGAAATTTTAGACGGATTGGCGCCGGAGGCCTTTGCCTGCGACTGGGATAATCCGGGACTGCTGGCAGGAAGCCGGGAAAAAGAGGTTAAGAAGATCCTTTTAACGGTGGACGCGGATGATAAAGCGGTGGAGCGGGCGGTAAAAACAGGCGCGGATCTTTTGATCAGCCATCATCCGCTGATCTTTAAGCCGATCCGTCATGTAACCGACGAGGACTTTATCGGACGGAGACTGATCGCCATGGTGCGGGCGGATATTACCTATTACGCCATGCATACCAACTTTGACGCGGCCCCCGGCTGTATGGCGGATCTGGCGGCGGAGCGGATCGGCCTTCTTGACTGTGTCCCGCTGGAGGAAATGGGAGAAACGGAAAGCGGCCGCGCCTACGGGATCGGCTGTATTGGACGGCTTCCGGAACCGGAAACGGGGATGAAGCTGGCAAAAAGAGTCAAAGAGAAATTTTCCCTTCCTTTTGCGGCGGCGTACGGACAGGAGCTTTATGAGGAAAAGCCGGCGGAGCGGATCGCGGTATGCCCGGGCGCCGGGGGAAGCGAGATTTCCCAGGCGGTAAAAAAGGGCGCTCAGGTATTGATCACCGGGGACATCGGCCATCATACCGGCATCGACGCGGCGGCCCAGGGCCTGATGGTGATCGATGCGGGCCATTACGGCCTGGAATATGTGTTTATGGATTTTATGGAGCAGTATTTGAAGGAGCGTCTGTCAGGGAACGTGCAAATTGAAAAGATGCCGGTGGAATTCCCGGCGGCGCTGGTATAGGAAACCCTGGTGTCAATAAGGAGAGGAGAAGAGTGAATGGCAGAGGTTAAGATCCTTGGGAAAACAAGAATCTATCCGGCTGGGACCCAATATTTGGAAATTGCTTCCGATTATCAGAAGGAATTTGAAGATGATATCCTGCTGGTACGGGCAAACGGGAAGCTTAGGGAGCTGCATAAAACGCTTCATGGAGACTGTGAGCTTTCGTTTTTGACGGCCAGAGATCCGGCAGGTCAGAAAACCTATGAGCGGAGCGCGGTATTTTTAATGCTGAAGGCCTTTTACGATGTGCTTCCCAATGAAAAGATCAAGAAGATCCAGATGGATTTCGCTTTGGGAAACGGAATTTACGGAGAATTTACCGGCGACGCGGTCTTGGATGATACGCTGCTCTCCCAGGTAAAGGAGCGGATGAAGGAGCTTTGCAAGGCGCGGATTCCCCTTATGAAACGCAGCGTCAATACGGACGAGGCGGTGGAGCTGTTCGGCCGGTATGGAATGTACGATAAGGAGCAGCTGTTCCGGTTCCGCCGCGCTTCCCGGGTCAATATTTACAGCATCGGGAATTTTGAGGACTACTTTTACGGGTATATGGTGCCGGATACGGGATATGTGAAATATTTCGATCTGATCCGCCAGGGGGAAGGATTCCTTCTCCTGCTTCCAAGACTGAACGACCCGAAAAAAGTGGAGCATCCGCCGGTTTTCCAAAAGCTGTTTACGGTCCTTCGGGATTCCTACCGTTGGAGCGACAGCATCGAGGTTCCCAACGTGGGCGCTTTAAATAAAGCCATCTGCGAGGGAAAATGCCTGGATCTGATCTTGATGCAGGAGGCGCTGCAGGAAAAGACCATCGGGGAGATCGCGGAGCAGGCGGCGAAGGATCCGAAAAAGCGGGTCGTCATGATCGCCGGTCCTTCTTCTTCGGGAAAAACGACCTTCAGCCACCGGCTTTCCGTTCAGTTCCGGGCGCTGGGCTTAACGCCCCATCCGGTGGCGGTGGACAATTATTTTAAGAACCGCTCCGAGTATCCCAAGGATGAAAACGGACAGCCGGATATGGAGGCGCTGGAGTGCGTGGATATTGACACGCTGAACCGGGATATCAACGCCCTGCTGAACGGGGAGACCATCGAGCTGCCGCGGTTTAATTTCTCCGCCGGCAAGCGGGAGTACCACGGGGACCGTCTGACCCTTGGAAAGCAGGATATCCTGGTGCTGGAAGGAATCCACTGCTTAAATGATAAGCTGACCAGCGCGATCCCCCAGGAAAGCAAGTATAAGATCTACATCAGCGCTTTGACGCAGTTAAACGTAGATGAACATAACCGGATCCCCACCACCGACGGACGCTTGATCCGCCGCCTGGTGCGGGACGCCAGGACCAGGGGAACTTCGGCTCTTGAGACCATTGAGCGGTGGCCTTCGGTGCGCCGGGGCGAGGACCGGAATATTTTCCCGTTCCAGGAAAGCGCGGACGTTATGTTCAATTCGGCGCTGCTTTACGAGCTGGCGGTCCTTAAGGTTTACGCGGAGCCGCTCTTATTCGGGATCCCACGGGAATCCCCGGAATATGACGAGGCCAAGCGGATCCTTAAGTTCCTGGATTACTTCCTTCCCATTGACAGTGAGATGATCCCGAAAAATTCCATTGTCCGGGAATTTATCGGCGGAAGCTGCCTTAAAGTGTAGGGCTTAAGGCGCGGGGCAGAAGCTGCGTCTGGACAGAATAACAAAAGTGTGGTATGCTTACAGCGCTGGTTCTGAGTAGGACAGGTGATCGCTGCTGCGTCTTAAAAGCGCAGGAGAGGAAAGTCCGGGCTTCACAGGGCAGGGTGCCAGATAACGTCTGGCGAAGGCGACTTCAGGGAAAGTGCAACAGAAATAAACCGCATGCGTCTGCATGTAAGGGTGGAAAGGCAGTGTAAGAGACTACCGCCTCGCTGGTAACAGGGAGGGCACATGTAAACCCCACTCGAAGCAAGGCCGAACAGGGAGCGTAAGGCGGCCCGTCTGCTCCCGGGTAGGCTGCTGGAGCCGTTCGGTGACGGACGGCCTAGATAGATGATCATCCGCGACATAACCCGGCTTATCGTCCTGCTCAGGATCCATCTGACGGTTTGAATATGTATTGAAAAGCAAATAAAAATCCTCCTGAGGGCGAAAACCCGCGGGAGGATTTTTATTTGCTTTTATTTAGCTGTGCTTTTCGTCGCAGTATTGGCACCGATAGACTTCTTTTTCCGGATCGGCAAGATAGAAGATATGGGGCAGCTCCTGCTCCGTTGAGGTAATGCAGCGGGGATTCTTGCAGTGGATGACGTTCACCAGCTTTTTCGGCAGCTTCAGTTCCCGTTTTTCCACGATCTTGTTGTCTTTGATGATGTTGACCGTAATGTTATGGTCAATATAGCCCAGAATATCCAGATCAAGAGAATTTAAAAGGCCCTCGATCTTAATGATATCCTTGCGGCCCATCTTGCTGCTGCGGGCGTTTTTAATAATGGCCACCGTGCAGTCCAGCTTTCCAAGCCCCAGGTATTTGTAAATTTCCATGCTCTTTCCGGCCTGGATGTGGTCCAGGACCACGCCTTCTTTGATTCCGCTGATGTTTAACATGGCTTTTCCACCTCCAGTAATGTCATGATCAGGGCCATCCGAATATAAACGCCGTATTCCGCCTGCTTAAAATAGGCGGCTCTCGGGTCGTCGTCCACCTCTACGGAGATCTCGTTGACCCGGGGAAGGGGGTGGAGAATAAACATATCCGGTTTGGCGAACTTCATTTTCTCTTTATCCAGGATATAGCAGTCCTTCATGCGGATATAATCCTCTTCATTGAAGAACCGTTCGCGCTGTACTCTTGTCATGTAAAGGATGTCCAGCTCTTCCATGGCGTCGTCCAGGTTTGTGGTCTCCCGGTATTCGATCCCGTTGGCGTCCAGAACGGTTTCCCGTATGTAATCCGGGATCTTGAGTTCCGGCGGGGAGATCAAAACGAAGCGGATGCCGGAATAGCGGGCCAGGGCATGGATCAGAGAGTGGACGGTCCGCCCGAACTTCAAGTCTCCGCAGAGTCCCACGGTCATATTGGAAAGTCTTCCCTTTAAAGAGTGGATCGTTAAAAGATCCGTTAAAGTCTGGGTCGGATGCTGATGTCCGCCGTCTCCGGCATTGATCACGGGAATCGAAGATTTGCTGGCGGCCACGTAGGCGGCGCCTTCCTTCGGATGGCGGATCGCGCAGATATCGGCGTAGGAGGAGATGACGCGGATCGTGTCAGAAACGCTTTCCCCCTTGGCGGCGGAGCTGGAATCGGCAGAAGAAAAACCAAGAACAGACCCTCCCAGATTCAGCATTGCGGCTTCAAAGCTTAAGCGGGTTCTTGTGCTTGGTTCATAAAACAAAGTGGCGAGTTTTTTGCCGTCACATACGTGCGCGTATCGGGAACGGTCCTTTTCGATGTCAGAGGCAAGGGCGATCAGCTGATCGATCTCTTCCACAGAAAGGTCCAGGGGACTGATTAGATGTCTCATGAGCATATCTCCTTTCAAGCATTTACATTATTATAACGGATACAATGGCAGATTTCCATCTTTTTTTCAAAAATGGCGGGAAGACTTTGTTTTAAAAAAAGGGAAATTTTGCGAAAATCGTTGCACAGAAGACGAAAAAGTCGTTATAATAAAGAAATGTAGAAAGGCGGGGCACAGATGAAAAAAACGATGGAACAGATTGTTCTGGAGGGTCAAGTTTCTAAGTGCGGCTCCATGGAGGAGCTGTTTTTGCTGTGGGAGCTGATGCAGCAGCTGGAGGAACGTCCGCAGGGCATGACCTGCCATGACGGGATCGACCCCAGGAGCTTCCATATTGACGGAATCCTGTCGCCGGAGCAGTTTAACGGCGTCCTTTATATCTTGAAAGAAACCAATATGCGCCAGGCAGTCCGGAAGGGCCAGACGGCGCCGGTGATCTCGGACGTGCGGGGCGCGTTTTTGTCGGGAAAAAGCCGGTTTGGGGAGGTGGAATTTCTTCCCCATCTGAAAGGAATGCAGGCGATCCTGAACAAGCGGGAAAAGGAACCGGAAAATACAAAAAATCCCTCTTCCCTTAAGGAAGCCGCCGTTATCTATATTAATAAGCGGGGAGGTCTGGGCGCCGCCGATGAGATCAGCATGAATTACGGAAATTATTATATCGAATGGATCCGCAGGCAGATCCAGCTGATCGCGCCGAGGGTGATCGTCTGCTGCGGCGAGGATATTTTCCGGCTGATCGTAATGGAAGTTTTCCGGAACAAGAAAGAAAAGAAGAACCGGGAAACGTATATGAAATGGAAAAATGTGATCCAGGACGAAGTCTTTTTCGCCGGTGCGGATTACCGTCCGGCAAAAACCAAGGCGGAAGCCGCCGTCCGAGTCCTTCGGATGTGGAGTCCGGCCTACCGCGTCAATAACGGCCAGTATGTGACCTTGGAGGAATATCTCCAGGAATTTGAACGGCGCACGGACGGCTGGGAAAAATCGTAAGGAATTTTCAATAAATTATCTATATCCAGGCCGGAGGGAAGATGGTATAATGGCCGCACAGCGGGTATTATACCTGTGTACAGCGGGCAATATCCCTGCGCACAGCGGGCATTAAAATGAGAAACCGGCGGCTTTGGCCGGTGGGAAGGAACCGGGGGATGGAGCAGAAAACGGAGCGGAAACCAGATCAGAAAACCGATCGGAGCCTGGAAGCGAAGGACGTGATCCAGGTACGGGATCTCTATAAGGTTTACCGTATGGGCGATACGAAGGTTTATGCCTTAAACGGCGTCAGCTTCGGGATCCCCAGAGGGGAATTTTGCGCGATCACCGGCCCTTCCGGCTCAGGAAAATCGACGCTTTTGAATATGCTGGCCGGGCTGGAGCATCCATCCAAGGGCGAGATCGTGATCGCCGGGAAGCATATTGAGAAGCTTAACGAAAGCCAGCTGGTAAAATTCCGCAGGGAGCGGGTAGGCTTTATTTTTCAGTCCTATAACCTGATCGCTACGATGAACGCCTTGGAGAATGTGGCGCTGCCGCTGTCGTTTCGGGGCGTTCCAAGGGATGTCCGCCTTAAAAAAGCGAAGCAGTATTTACAATTAGTGGGACTGGAAAAATTTATGAAGCATATGCCGTCCCAGATGTCCGGAGGCCAGCAGCAGCGGGTGGGCATTGCCAGGGCATTGGTGGTAAACCCTCAGATCATTTTTGCCGACGAGCCGACGGGAAACCTGGATTCCAAAACCACGATGGAGGTTTTGAAGCTGATGCAGCAGATCGTGCGGGAACAGAACCAGACGCTGGTGATGGTGACCCACGATAATCATCTGGCGACCTATGCGGACCGTATTTTTAAGATCATTGACGGAAAGATCGTTCATATAGAAGAAAACCGGCGTACGCCGGACGAAGAAGAAACCCGGGAACTGCCGGGTTTGATCTGACAGACGGGAGAGAAAGGTATGAGAAAATTAGGAAAACGGCTGGCGCTGCTTTTATTGACCGCGTGTATGGCGGCGGGAGAGGCGCCTATGGCTGTATGGGCGGAGACAACGGAAGCGGCGGAGGAGATCCCGCCGGTTCATGAAATGGATGACGATAATGAATATGTGCGGATCGTGATCGGGAAAACGCCGGAGGTGACCATCGGAAAGAGCGATACGATCTCCGTACAGGTCATGAACATGGAGGATAAGGACTGGGTCGAGGCGGAAATCTGGATCGCGCCGGAATCGGATTTTAAGGGCCATTATGCCGACGATATTGAAGCCGCCGATGATGACGACGACCGGAGCGATATCGTCCGCGATATGAAAACAACGTATCCCTTTGAGATTACGGACAGCTTGAACCGCCATTACAAGCTGGGCCATATCAAGGCCGGAGGGAAAAAGACGGTAAATCTCCGGGTCAACGTAAAGAAGGACCTGGAGCCGGGCTATTATCCGGTCCTCCTTTACATTTCCAAGCGGAACCGGGAGGAGGACGCCCTGTCGGGAGAGTTCGCCAAGACGGTTATGGTATGGGCCGAGGTGAAGGAGTCTACGGGAACGTCCGAGTCCAACGAGGACGCGTCGGAGCCGGTGGCCTTCGCTTTGGGCGAGAACCAGGCGACGCCTTCCGCCAACTATACGGAAGTCATGAATTTCAGCGTCAATATGCGCAACATCGGCTATAAGCCGGCTTACGACGTCCGGGTGGAAATGGAGCTTT
>DVFQ01000046.1 GCA_018713185.1 Candidatus Copromonas avistercoris (nom. illeg.)
AAGATGGGGGTATAAACGAGGAAATAATTGTGGATAATGTGGATAACTTAGTGTATAAGTAGCGTTTTAAGGAAAATAGGGGCGTTTGGCGGTGGACAGTTTTCAACAGTTTTCTTGTGGAATGCTGTGGATAATGTGGATAACTTGAAAATCGAATGTATGATTTGTGCAATTTGTCTGGTTTACCATAATTTTACATATTATGTCACCAAGCGACAGGGGGCAAGGTCAAATTATTCATGTCGGGCGTGGGAGAATTAGATGGTGCGTGCAGCCGGCTATCTTCTTGCCCGCGCAAGAAAGCGCGGACAAGAAGCATCGGATAGGCATCCGATGTGCAGAATCCGTCTAATACGTGCTTACAAGCAAGCTTGACGCCCACGGGAAAGCCATGCCATTCATAATTTGACGGATTCAACGGATTATATAAAAAAATATGGGTTGGCCGTCAAATTATTCATGTCGGGCGTGGGAGGGGGAGAAACGGGAAAGGCAGATGGTTCGCGCAGTGCGCTTCCCATCTGCCGGGGGCATTCGCATTCCGGGCTGCCGCCCTTCATGCTCATGTCCCCCTTGCCCGCCTGATGGAAAAGAGCCTATACATGCAAGCATGTTCGGCTCCTTTTCCGCCAGGCGGGACTTTCCCCGCAAAATGTTAAAAATATATGAAGTGATTGAATAAAGGGGAAGTTAGTGATAAAATATATAGGATTGTATAGTAATTCCCCGCTGTTTGGAGGCGGGAGAAGCTGGAATAGTTTTAGGAGCGTGTAACATGAATCTTGTTGAAAGAGTGTTTGGAACGCACAGTGATCGGGAGCTGAAGCTGATCTACCCGATTGTGAATAAAATTGAGAAGCTGCGTCCGCAGATGCAGGCGATGAGCGATGAGGAGCTTCGCGACCAGACGAGAAAGTTTAAAGAGCGTCTGGCGAAGGGCGAGACGCTGGATGATATCCTTCCGGAGGCGTTCGCAACGGTAAGAGAGGCCGCGAAGCGGACGTTAAATATGGAGCATTATCCGGTTCAGCTGATCGGCGGAATTGTTCTCCATCAGGGCCGTATCGCTGAAATGAAAACCGGTGAAGGAAAAACGCTGGTATCCACCTGCCCGGCTTATTTAAACGCGCTGGCGGGAAAGGGCGTCCAGATCGTTACGGTCAACGACTACCTGGCAAAGCGTGACGCCGAGTGGATGGGACAAGTCCATGAGTTCCTTGGCTTAAAGGTGGGCGTGGTTTTAAACTCCATGAATTCGGAAGAGAGAAAGGCCGCGTACAACTGCGATATTACCTATGTAACGAACAATGAGCTGGGATTTGACTATCTGCGCGATAATATGGCGATCTACAAGGAGCAGATGGTTTTAAGAGACCTGGATTACTGCATTATCGACGAGGTGGACTCGGTCCTGATCGATGAGGCGAGAACTCCGCTTATTATTTCCGGGCAGAGTGGAAAATCGACGAAGCTTTATGAGGTCTGCGACGTTCTTGCGAGACAGCTGGTACGCGGAGAGGAATCCGGAGAGTTTAATAAACTGAACGCCATCATGGGCGAAGAGATCACGGAAACCGGCGATTTTATCGTCAATGAGAAGGATAAGGTTGTCAACCTGACCGAGGAAGGCGTCCATAAAGTCGAGCAGTTCTTCCATATTGAAAACCTGGCGGATCCGGAGAATCTGGAGATCCAGCACAATATTATCCTGGCGCTGCGGGCCAACTACCTGATGTTCCGGGATAAGGATTATGTGGTAAAGGACGACGAGGTTCTGATCGTCGATGAATTTACTGGCCGTATTATGCCCGGCCGCCGCTATTCCGACGGCCTGCACCAGGCGATCGAGGCGAAGGAGCATGTAAAGGTAAAACGGGAATCCAAAACGTTGGCGACCATTACCTTCCAGAATTTCTTTAATAAGTTCCGCAAGAAAGCCGGTATGACCGGTACGGCCCAGACGGAGGAGAAGGAGTTCCGGAATATTTATGAAATGGACGTTATCGTGATCCCGACCAATAAGCCGGTGATCCGTAAGGATCTGGACGACGCCGTTTATAAGACGAAAAAAGAAAAGTTCCGCGCGGTAGTGGAGGAGATTGTGCGGGCCCATGAAAAGGGACAGCCGGTCCTGGTGGGTACGATCACCATTGAAACCTCCGAGATGTTGAGCCAGATGCTTCGCCGCCGCGGAGTGCCTCATAAGGTGCTGAACGCGAAATTCCATGAGCTGGAGGCGGAAATCGTCGCGGGAGCCGGCGTTCACGGCGCCGTCACGATCGCCACCAACATGGCCGGCCGTGGTACGGATATTAAGCTGGACGATGAGGCCAGAGCGCTGGGTGGCTTAAAGATCATCGGTACGGAGCGTCATGAGTCGCGCCGGATCGATAATCAGCTGCGGGGACGTTCCGGCCGTCAGGGAGATCCGGGTGAGTCCAGATTCTATATTTCCCTGGAAGACGATCTGATGCGGCTGTTCGGTTCCGAGAAGCTGATGAGCATGTTCAATGCCCTGGGCGTGCCGGAGAACGAGCAGATCGAGCATAAGATGCTGTCCTCGGCTATTGAGAAGGCCCAGAAGAAGATTGAGACGAATAACTATGGAATTCGTGAGAATCTTTTGAAATACGACGAGGTTTCCAATGAACAGCGTGAAGTGATCTACGCGGAGCGTATGCAGGTTCTGAATGGAGAAAACATGCGCGGCGTGATCATGAAAATGCTGACGGATATTGTGGAGGGCGCTGTGGACATGTCCATTGGCGACGAGCAGTCTCCGGAAAAATGGAATTTCAAGGAATTGAACGAGCTGCTTCTGCCGATCATCCCCTTAAAGCCGGTAGAGCTCAACGACGAGATCCGTGGAATGAAGAAGGATCAGTTAAAGCATGCCTTAAAAGAGGCGGCTACCAAGCTCTATGAGGCGAAAGAAGCAGAGTTCCCGGATGGGGAGCAGATCCGTGAGGTTGAGCGGGTGGTGCTTCTTAAGGTGATCGATAATAAATGGATGTCCCATATCGACGATATGGAGCAGCTGCGCCAGGGAATCGGCCTTCAGGCCTATGGCCAGAGGGATCCGCTGGTAGAATACAAGATGAGCGCCTATGAAATGTTTGACGACATGACATCGGCGATCCGGGAAGATACGATCCGGATCCTCTGCCATATCCGCGTTGAGCAGAAGGTAGAGAGAGAACCGGCGGCCAAGGTAACGGGAACCAATAAGGATGACTCGGCGGCGCGGGCGCCTCAGAGACGCGCGACGCAGAAGATCTACCCCAATGATCCCTGTCCCTGCGGCTCCGGAAAGAAGTATAAGCAGTGCCATGGACGGAAGGCGCTGGCCAATTAGCAGGTTTCTTGGAGGGAGAAGGGCCGGACCGGCCGCACCGTTTCGATAACAGGAGAGGATGGATCCGATGGTTGAGTTAGATCAGTTTAAATACACATTATCCACATATGAAGCGCCCTTGAAGGAAGTCAGGGATTCTCTGAATCTGGACGCTAAAATACGCAGGATTGATGAGTTGGACAAGACCATGGAGGAACCCAGCTTCTGGGAGGATGCGGAGCGGTCTACCCGGCTTGTGAAGGAAGCGAAGAATTTAAAGGATACGGTCGGCGAATTCAATAAGCTTCAGAACCAATATGAAGAAATCGGACTTTTGATCCAGATCGCTGATGAGGAAAACGACGCTTCTGTGATCCCGGAGATCCAGAAGATGGTAAATGAGTTCGCGGCGGAGCTGGAATCCCTGCGCTTACGAACGCTTTTGACCGGTGAGTACGACGGCAACAACGCGATCCTCCGTCTGAATGCAGGGGCCGGCGGCACCGAGTCCTGCGACTGGTGCGGCATGCTCTACCGGATGTATTTCCGATGGGCGGAGGGTCATGGATTTTCAACGGAAGTCCTGGATTATATGGACGGCGAGGAAGCCGGTGTGAAATCGGTCACGCTCCAGGTCAATGGAGAAAACGCCTATGGCTATTTGAAGTCGGAACGCGGCGTTCACCGCTTGGTGCGGATTTCTCCGTTCAACGCCAACGGAAAGCGCCAGACCTCGTTTGTTTCCTGCGACGTGATGCCGGATATTAAAGAGGATCTGGATGTGGAGATCAATCCCGACGATCTGCGGGTGGATACTTACCGCTCCAGCGGCGCCGGCGGACAGCACATCAACAAAACGTCCTCGGCGGTCCGCATTACCCATATTCCCACGGGAATCGTCGTTCAGTGCCAAAACGAGCGGTCCCAGTTCCAGAATAAGGACCGGGCGATGCAGATGCTAAAGGCCAAGCTTTATATGCTGAAGCAGCAGGAGAACGCGGAAAAGATATCCGATATCCGGGGAGACGTGAAGGAAATCGGATGGGGAAGCCAGATCCGTTCCTATGTTTTGCAGCCCTATACGCTGATCAAGGACCACAGAACCGGGTATGAAAGCGGAAATGTGGGGAGCGTGCTGGACGGCAATATCGACGGCTTTATCAGCGCCTATTTGAAATGGGAGAGCCTGGGACGGCCGCCGGTAAAGGGCGGACAGGATGTGGAATAAGGAAAAAAAGGAAAGAAAAAGGAAGCCCAGTTTTGAGCTTCCTTTTTTATATGGATCATTTGGCTTTGGTTCAAAGGCGATCAATGCTTCTCTTCGCAGCGGTCATCCAACGGTCCATGAAGCAGGGTGCCGTCCTTGTTGGTGCAGTAGTAATAGCCGTCGGCATCCTTTAAATTCTTCCGGTTCTTCTGGATAGCTCCGCTTTCGTTGACCAGGTATCGGTTTCCGTCCCAGGATACAACCTGGTATTTGGTGTCTTCCTCCGCGGTCAGGCATCTGCCGTGATCGTAGATCTTGTTGTCGTCGATTCCCATCACGCCCGCGCCTCTGGGAGAACCGCTGGAACGGAAGGAGAAGTCGTAGTTGGTTCCGTCAATATCAATGGTTACATTCCCGGTCTTTACGGTACCGTCGCTGTTAAAATAGAAAACATTGGTCGTAGCGTCTTCGCCTTGGGGGATATCATCCAGATAGTCTACGCTGGAAACGCCGGTAATGGTCTTGCTGTTTTCCCCATCCAGGGTGATCACCTTCAAGCCGGTGATCCGCTCGCCGGTGGAGTTGAAGGCATAGGTTTTGCCGTCGATGGTCTTAAATTCGCTGGTTACGATGCGGCCGTTGGAACCGCTGTAGTACCAGCGGGAATTGCCGTCGTTGTAATCGTCGGAATCCAGATTTTCGTCCGGAATTGCCTCAAACCAGCCGGTTCGCATATAGGGATCCTCAATTGTTCCGAAATAGCGCCAGCTCTGGGCCTCATCGTCGTCCTGATGCCAGCCGTACTGTGTTACGCCTCTGGAGTCAAAGAGATAATCTTTTCCGCCGATGGTGCGCTCCGTATCCATTGCCTTTTTAGCGTTGGAGGAGAAGTAGAAGTAGTAGGACGGATAGTCGTCCTCCTCATTATCCGCATCCGGTACGGAAAGCAGGAGCCAGTTGTTGGTGATCAGGTCGCCGCTTCCTGCCGGATCGGCGTAATAAAGTCCTTCTTCCCAGTTGTCCTCTGTTACATATTCGCCTGATTCGGAGATCCATCCGGTCATCATCCGGCCGTACTGATCGAAAGCGTAGCGCTTTCCGCCGCTTTCTTCGATCCGTACTTTATCTCCGGTGGTTCTTACGGCGCGTCCGTTGGCTCCGAAATAGTACCAGCTGCCTTCGCCGACCCATTCGTCTCCCTGCCATTCCGGATTTTCCAGGAATCTCCACTCATTGACCAGCATGGCTCCGGAAGAACGTACATAGTAATAATTTTCATTGTCCTCGATCAAAGTATTGCGGAGCATATATCCATCGCTTCCGATATAGTAGCTGACGCCGTTGTCGGTCTCCCAGGAATCAGCGGCGTAGGTGCCGTTATTCTCCAGATAGCGCCATTCGGTGCCTTCCGCTACCCATTCTCCGGCGAAGGCGGTTGCTGCGCTTCCCAACGTCATCAGAGCTGCGGCTGTCAGTACCGCGCAGGAAAAACCAGCTCTTTTCATAGTTTTGTTCCCTCCTTGATATTTCATCCCTCCGATATGTAAAATCCGGCCGGAATTTCGGCGGGCATAAAACCGCCGGCAGTCTTGGCCGGATCTGGCATACTGGCTGAACTGCTGCCTTTATTATAAGGCAGAATCCAGGGATCTGGCAATCAGTTTTCCCTTACGATTTGAGGTAAAATTGCGGCAGTTCATTACGAAAAAATGAAGGCGGCGGTGCTATTATTCTGTGCTGCCTCGAAGGCTTTTAGGAGAAAGGCGGTCATACTGGATTATTATCTCGCCCGTTATAAGATTCCGCTTTTCTTTGTACAACATTGTATAACGCGGTTGCCCTTCGGTATAATCCTTTGCATATTTGCAGCTTGTCCATAATATCTCTCTGTGACAAATAAAGCCGCCCTGCAACGCAAGACGGCTTTGAGCATTTTCCTTTGGCTTTGCAGCCTACTCCGGTTTGAGGTTACTGCACAACCCCTACTGAAAGCTCCGCATAACAAGGCATTCCGGTACGCTATTACGCTTCAACACTTTGGCGGACACACGCCGTTGCCCGCCTTGTACTATTATTATATATAACTGCGGAAAATATATCAATCTTTATTAAGCATCTCCTCCGCTTCCAGATACTGCCCTGCGTCCTTTAAAAAGCTTGCGATGATCATCAGGATCACGAAGGCGACCGGGAAGGCGGCAATGATGGATACCGTCTGCAGATTGGTCATGGAGTTTTCGGAGAACACCAGGGCGATGGGCAGCAGTATCAGCATAACGGACCAGAAGATCTTTACCAGGCTGTGGGGATCCTCATCCGGCGTCATCTGGCGGTAGGTGTAGGAGGAGGCCACCAAGGCGATGGAGTCAAAGCTGGTGGCGTAAAATGCGATCATGGCGGCGACTAAAAGGATCATGACCATGGGCGCCAGGGGCAGGGTTTCGACGACGGCCAGAATGGTCGCGTACAGGTCGCTCCCAGCGGCGTAAATATCCATGACGTTCAGCTTTCCGTTTACCTGCAGTCCCAGGCTGTAGTTGCCGAGGATTAAAAAGCTTAAAAAGGTTCCGCTTAAGCTGTAGACGTAACCGCCAAGGATCGTCTGACGCACCGTCCGTCCTCTGGAGATGCTGCCGATAAAGAACGGGGAGGCCACGCACCATACCATCCAGTACGCCCAGTAAAAGATGGTCCAGTTCTGCGGGAAGAGAGTCGTCCGCTGCGGATCCGTATAGGTCGCCATGCTGAAGAAATTCTGCACCAGGTTTCCGATGGCGGAAAATCCGGTTTCCAGGATATAGCGGGTTTCGCCTCCTGCGAACAAAACATAAGCTAAGAGGGCGAAAAACAGGTACATACAGGAGGCGGAAAGAAGGGAGATGCCCTTCATTCCATGCAAAAGCGCATGGGTGTAAACAATGCAGGTAATGACAAGGATCGCGATGGTGATCCATTTGGAGGCTGGAAGATGAAACAGCGAGGAAAGGATCTGGGCCATCAAGGGAGTCGCCAGGGCGAAGGTGGTCGCCGTTCCCGCCAGCAGGGCAAACAAGGCCAGAAGATCGATCAGCTTCCCGGGGAGCCGGTCTACCTTATCGCCTAAAAGAGGACGGCAGGCCTCCGAATATTTCTGTTTATGGCAGCCTCGCACATGGAGCATAAAGCCGAAGCAGACGGCCAGGACCAGATAGAAGCTCCAGGGGATGGGTCCCCAGTGGAAAATCGGGTAGGTGCTGGACCAAATCTGGATGGAGCCCAGCTCCTCAAGATGGGGATCATTGGCATAGAGGATCCATTCACAGAAGGAGTAAAACAGGATATCGGCCGCCAGCCCGGCGGTAAACATCATGCTGCTCCAGGTAAAGTCGCCGTATTTTGGTTTTTCATCCGGTTTACCAAGACGGATGGTCCCATATTTTGAAAAGGCCAGAAAAATGGATAGGAGAAATACTCCGAGCCCGACGATCAGATAGAAAAGACCAAAGGTGTCGCCGAACAGGGTACGGATCTGGCCCAGGATCTGTTTGGAGGCGTCAGGCGCTAAAATAAAGCACAGGCACAGCGCCAGGATCGATAAAAACGGAATGATGACAGTTCCCCAGTCAATGCGTCCTTTTAGGACGGAAGACGGTTTCTGCGGACGGTTTGACATATTGGAATCCTCCTGCGTTCATTTTTAAATAATATAGAAGATTATTGAACATTATAGCATTGATGATGGAGAAAAGCAAGGGGAACAGCAGAAATTGGAAAAGTCAGAAAAAAGAGCCGCTTATACAGCGTGAAAGAAGGAGGACTGTATGAAAAGAATGGAAAAAGAAAAGCACTAGGAGTATAATAAAGCCGCACCTATTGAAAAGAAAGAAGGAATTTACTATGTGGCTTATATATGCAGCTGGCTCTGCGTTTTTTGCCGGGATTACGTCGATCCTGGCAAAATGCGGAATCCGCCGGACAGATTCCAATGTGGCAACGGCGGTGCGGACGGTGGTGATCCTCTTATTTTCCTGGCTTATGGTTTGGATTGTTGGTTCCGGAGACCAAATCCATGCGATCAGCGGATCAACAATGGCGTTCCTGGTGCTTTCCGGGACAGCGACCGGCGCGTCCTGGCTTTGCTATTTTCGTGCTTTACAGCTGGGAAATATTAATAAGGTTGCGCCAATTGATAAATCCAGTACCGTCCTCACGATCCTTCTGGCGCTTATTTTCCTTCATGAAGGTTTGAGCTTTTTGAAAGCGGCTGCCATGCTGACGATCTTTGCAGGCATTTTCTTGATGATTGAAAAGAAAGATATAAAAGAGCGGCGAGAAAATGGAAACGGCTGGTTTCTCTATGCCTGCGGCTCGGCGCTTTTTGCCAGCCTGACGGCAATCTTAGGAAAAATCGGGATATCCGGTGTGGAATCGAATTTGGGAACGGCAACTCGGACAACCGTTGTACTTTTGATGGCTTGGATGATGGTATTTATAACTGGAAAGCAAAAGGAAGTGAAACAGATTCCGCCAAGAGAGCTGTTCTTTATCTGCTGCTCAGGAATTGCGACCGGTGCGTCCTGGCTATGCTATTATCATGCTTTGCAAATGGGGCCTGCCAGTGTGGTCGCGCCGGTGGACAAGCTGAGCGTCCTGGTAACAGTTGCTTTTTCTTATCTTGTTTTTGGAGAGCGGCTGTCACGAAGGGCTGCGGCGGGACTGGCGCTTTTAACCTTTGGGACTGTGGCGATGGCGCTGCTTTGATCGTTTCAGAACGAAATAAAATATAAATACTTATTAACATTATATCAAAAATTTAATCATTTTACATCTTAAGTGTTCTGTGCTACACTGGGTTCATTGAAAAAACAAATGCATTGAAAAACGGATGTGGTGAGTTTTTTCAAGATTCCCCGAAGCTTGAGGGGAATAGGATCTGTTTACTTTCTTCTTATAGATGCGATATCAAGAGAGGACGCCGGGCACTGCGGCGTCCTCTTTTGACTTCTGACTTCGTGCGAAACCAGCGCTTTTACTGAGCTGGCTTTTTACTGAGCTGGATTTTCATTGAGCCGGCTTTCTCACTGAGCCAGCTCCTTTTTATAAATTTCAATCACCCGTTTCATGGCTTCTGCGCCGGGAGCGCCGGTGGTGACTCGCTTCTCAACGCAGGTCTTCATGGAAATCGCGTCATAGATGTCCTGGTCAAATACGGGGCATACGGAGCGGAATTCTTCCAGGCTTAAGTCGTCCAGAGCCTTTTTCTTCTCGATGCATAAAAGAACCAGCTGCCCGATGATCCCGTGGGCGTCCCGGAAGGGAACTCCATGGTTTACCAGGTAATCGGCCGCGTCGGTGGCATTGGTGAAGCCCTTCTTGGCGCTTTCTTCCATAACATCCTTTCGGAAGGTCATGGTGGAGATCATGCCGGTAAACAAAAGAAGGCAGCCCTTTACGGTATCGATGGCGTCGAAGGTCAGTTCCTTATCCTCCTGGAGATCCTTGTCGTAGGCCAACGGGATTCCCTTCATGACCGTCAGCATGGACATCAGGGCTCCGTAGACCCGACCGGATTTTCCGCGGATCAGCTCGGCGATATCCGGATTCTTTTTCTGAGGCATGATGCTGCTGCCGGTGCTGTAGGAATCGTCCATTTCTACAAACTGGTATTCGTTGCTGTTCCAGATAATGATTTCTTCGGAAAAACGGCCCAGGTGCATGGAAATCATGGAAAGAGCGGCCAGCAGCTCGATCACATAGTCCCGGTCGGATACGGAATCCATGCTGTTTAAGGTGGGGCCGTCAAAGCCTAAGAGGCTCGCGGTATAATCCCGGTCCAGGGGATAGGTGGTGCCGGCCAGAGCCCCGGAGCCTAAGGGGCAGTAATTCATGCGCCGCCGGATGTCAGAAAGGCGACTCCGGTCGCGGCGGAACATCTCGTAATAGGCGCCCAGATGGTGAGAAAGGGTAACGGGCTGGGCCTTCTGCAGATGGGTAAAGCCCGGCATGTAGGTATGAAGATGCTCCTCCATTAAAGAAAGCAGCTCTGTTAAAAGCCCTTTTACCAGCGTATCCAGCTCATCGATTTCATCCCGGACATAAAGGCGCATATCCAGAGCCACCTGGTCGTTGCGGCTGCGGCCGGTGTGAAGCCGCTTTCCGGCTTCCCCGATGCGGGAAATCAGCTCCGCTTCCACAAAGGAGTGGATGTCTTCCGATTCGGTGGTGATCGTAAGGGCGCCGGAATCCAGATCCCGGCGGATACCCTTTAGGCCTTCGATGATCGCGTCTTTGTCCTTCTCTGACAGGATCCCCTGTTTCGCTAACATCGTCACATGGGCGATACTGCCCGCGATATCCTGCTTGTAAAATTTCTGATCAAAGGAAATGGACTCATTAAAATTGTGTACCAGCCGGTTCGTTTCCTTTGTAAATCTTCCGCCCCATAACTTCATGATGGTTCCTCCCTGTTTTTCTTTATTGTGTCGTCTCTGTTCCAATCTTCATCAAGCCAGAATTCGTCAGGCCTGGGCTTTTCTTCATCAGGCCAAAATTCGTCAGGCCTGGACTTTCGGCCGCGCGAGCGGTGTTCTCCCATTTCCCACCGCCGCATGGCTTCCTTCTGCGACCGGTCAACCTGCCTCCTTCGGATCATTAGGATCCGGATCAGAATCAAGATAAGAAGGATCAGCGCGGCGCCTGTCGTTATGGCGGCTCCGGGCGCCAGTCCTTGGGGGAAATAGGAAAACTCGATGGTGTGGACGCCGGCCGGAAGGTCGATGGCCAGAAAGGCGTCGAAGATCTTGCGGGTCTCCGCGCGCTTCCCGTCTACGGTCACGGTCCATCCCTTATCATAGGGAATGGAGGTAAAGAGCGTTCCCCGTTCGCTTGCCTCGATCGTGCCGGAAAGCCGGGTATCGGTCCAGCTGTCCAGGCGAAGCGGCTGCTGGCTCAGCTTGTCATAAACGTCGATCATCGCCCGTTCGGAGAAACGGTAAGCGACGGCGTTCAGATCCTGCCCGGAGGCCGTCGTTAAGATCACTTCGTTTCCTTCCGCGATGGTTCCCAATTCCAGAAAATATCCCCGGTCCACGTTGTCGAAGGAAAGCGTGCCGGTGGGCAGGGACGCGTCCACCGAATCCACCCGCTTATTCAGCACGTAAATGTAATATTCTCCTGTAATGTCGGCGGTAAAGCGGAAGGTGCTGCCGTCCATTTCCCCGGCGGTTTCCGAAAGCACGTTGTCCGCCCCAAGAAGAAAGGCCAGATCGTTCTGGACGTCTGCCGGATTGTCCATTTGATACTGCCAGTTGTCTTCGATTCCCGCGGGAAGCAGGAAGCCCAATGGCAGAGTGTACAGATTCTGGTAAAGATAGGTTCCGCCGCTTTCTCTAAGATAGATCATCAGATCGGTATTTCCCACCGGCTCCGAATACAGGGCGTATTTTACGGCGGCCAGGCTGTCAACGAGGGGCGTGCCGCCCTTGATGCTGTAGGCGTTGGTGGAGGCTTCACAGCCCATACGCCTAAAGAAGGCCGTCAGATCGGCGTTCGCGGTGGAAGAGAAAAGGGAAACAGACGGAAAGTTCATCCACGCGCCGTCGTTTCTGGTTTTCCGCGATTTTTTCTCCACCCGGTAGAAATCCGACGCCGGCTCCAGCGTTTCCATCAAAAGACGGACTTCCTCATTGTCGCGGGTGTAAGCCTCCCGGCTGGTGGTGGTGACGCTGGTAATGGTCGTATTGACGGCTGCCTCGATGGAAACCAGGCCGAGAGCGAGAAATACGGCTAGGCCCCGTTTCCGATTCTTATATAAATAAAGAATTCCGGCGTAGGCGGAAAGGAGAAGGATCGCCCCGTAATAAACGGCAAAGTGGAAATGCTCCTGGGTTACCAGTTTCTGCGCCAGGAGAACGAAACAGACGCTTCCCCAGAAAGCCAGCGCGATGTGCTTCCATGGAGTCGTCCGCAGATACATAAACGCCCGAAAACAGACGAAAAGCATCAGGAAAATATAAATAAAGGACTGGCGGCACGGCAGGCTGTTGGGATAATGGAATCCGTGCCAGACAAAATTCAGGACATTAACGGAAAAGCTGGCGAAAAAGAACAGGATCAGCCCGCAGTAAACCGCTTTTTCCCGGACGGAAACCTTGACGCAGCAAAGATACAAAAGAAAGAACATTAAGACCGCGACGCCGCAGTAAATGTTGGGCCAGTGTTCCAGGCCGGTTTCCGTCTGGATATTCCCGATATGGCGGGCGATCATGTCAAAAATCGAGAAATAGGAAGTAACCGTCTGCGGAAAGCTGAAATTTCCGGAGGCCGTGGCCTGGAGGGCGAAGATCTCCGGAAGAAGCACAACGGCCGCCAAGCCGCCCGCCAACAGCGAGTACAGACAGAACCGCCCGAAAATCCCCGCCGCCGCTTTGTAGGTGCGGGGCGTTTTTAAGATCAGAAGGGCGATAAAGTACAGCACAAGGAACAGACAGGTCATGATGGAAATATAGTAATTGGACAGGATGGAAAGCCCCAGGGTCAGGCAGTACAAAATCCCGCCGCCGCTTTCCACCAGCTCCTCCAGCCCATATACGATCAACGGGAACAGGAGGATGCAGTCCAGCCACATGATATTCCAGCTGTAGGCCGCCATATATCCGGACAGCGCGTAAAAAATGCCAAAAAAGCCGACCCCGATGGAGCTGGCCGGGCAATGCTTTTTTAAATACCAGGCAAAGGAGAGGCCCGAAAGACCGATCTTTAAGACGATCATAAGCGTCATAAATTCGATGATATAGGCCTTGGGGCAGAGAATGATCAGCCAGTTTAAGGGGCTGGCCAGGTAATAGGCGTAAAGGGCCGCGAAATTGACGCCCATTCCCACATCCCAGCTGTATAAAAGGCTTCCGCCGGTTCTCAGCTTATACCGGAACTCGGAGAAAAAGGGCGCGTATTGATGGTACATGTCGGTGCGAAGAAAGCATTCGTCGCCGAAGGGAAAGATTCCCCGCTGGATAAAGATGATAAACATGACGAGTACCGGCACAAAAAAGGCGGCCAGCAGACCGTCGTAGGGCCGGAGCGGAAGCGCTTTCTTTTCATTTCGGATACTGGTTGGTGCCATATGGAAAAATGTACTCCTCTAGTTTTGTTTTCCAGTCGTTTTTTTCTCCTGCCCGGAATTGGGATCCTTGCGGAAGATCAGGAGCTTGCTGAAAATATAGTTCAAAATAACAACCACCACGGAAATGGCCAGCTTGCAGATGAAAAATTCCAGCTTCATCAGATCCACCATGATAAAGATCGCCGCCAGATTAAAAAGGAAGGTGGCGATCCGGCACAGAACGAATGAGACGAATTCCTGCCAGACGGCGCGGGGAGCCAGGGTATGGCTTCCAAATACCCACCATTTATTGGTGACGAAGGCGAACAGGACGGCCGCGATCCAGGCAATGGTCTGGGCCGGCACCGACGCCATATGGATCCCGTAAAAGAGAAGATTGGAGATGATGTAGTCGATGGCGGTTGTCAGCACGCCGAAGATCAGATAAGCGATCCCCTCCCGCAGCGTATCGCCGGCGGCGTTCTTTTTTCCGCCGGAATCCGGACCGGCGCTGTTTTTATTGGAAAATGCGTTTGTATTCATGAAGCCTCCGTGAACATGTAAGATCATACCACGTCCATTTTAGTATAGCTGTCCTAAAAAGTAAAGGGACCGGGAACAATTCTCTGCTCCCGATCCCTCGAAATTTTATGTTTTTATCTCTGCGGCGCGGTTACGCTGCGCGGACGCCGGTAAAGCGGCTGCGCGGGAAAAGCGATTGCGCAGGAAAAGCGGCCGCGTAGGAAAAGCGATTGCGCAAGAAAAGCAATTACGCCGCCAGAAGCTTGTCGATGCTTACCAGCTTTACGCATACGCAGAAGATTTCCGCCGCCATCTTTAACTCGTCAAGAGACGGGAAAGACGGAGCGATACGGATGTTGCTGTCGTGAGGATCCTTTCCGTAAGGATACGTCGCGCCCGCGCCGGTCATAACCACTCCGGCATCCTTGCACTTGGCTACGATCGCCTTGGCGCAGCCGTCAAGGGAATCGAAGGATACGAAGTATCCGCCGTGGGGCTTGGTCCAGGTTCCGATCTCCAGGCCGCCCAGCTCTCTGGTCAGGATCTCGTCCACCGCCTCAAATCTGGGACGAAGGATCGCGGCCTGCTTTCTCATATGGGCCTTGATGCCGTCCAGATCCTTGAAGAAACGGACATGGCGCAGCTGATTGATCTTATCATGGCTGATCATCTGTACGTTCATCTGTTTCTTCATATCTTCCAGGTTGGCCTTGGAAGCGGCAATCGCGGAAATACCTGCGCCGGGGAAGGTAACCTTTGCGGTAGAACCGAATTTATAAACCATATCCGGGTTTCCGGCCTTCTCGCACTCGGAGAGGATATCCAGAACATGATCCGGATGATCCGGGTCAAGATGGTGTACGCAGTAAGCGTTGTCCCAGAAAATACGGAAGTCCTTCGCGGCCGGTTTTAAGTGAGCGAACCGTTTTACAACCTCGTCGGAATAGGACTGTCCGGAGGGGTTGGAGTAAAGCGGAACGCACCAGATTCCCTTTACGGTTTCGTCGTTGTTGACATACTGCTCGACCATGTCCATATCCGGACCGTCGTCGTGGAGCGGGATGTTGATCAATTCAATGCCGAAGGACTCGGTGATGGCAAAATGGCGGTCATAACCGGGCACCGGGCAGAGGAATTTTACCTTGTCCAACTTGCACCAAGGCGTGTTCCCCATTACGCCGTGGCTGTAGGAACGGGATACGGTATCGTACATCAGGGTCAAGCTGGAGGAACCGTACATGATAATATTGTCCGCCGGAGCGTCCATCATCTGTCCCATCAATTCTCTGGCCTCTTTGATCCCGGTCAGTACGCCGTAGTTCCTGACGTCGCCGTCTACGCTCGTATAATCGCTCTTGCTGTTTAAGATGTCCATCATCGGAAGGGAAAGATCAAGCTGCTCCGGGCTTGGCTTTCCGCGGGCCATGTTCAATTTCAGGTTTTTGCCCTGATATTCCTTATAAACCTTTTCCAGCTGCTCCTTTAAGGAAGCCAGCTCCTCCTTCGACATCTCGCGGTATGGTTTCATTGTAATCTCCTCCTCGCATTTTACAATTGTTTTTGCGGCCGCCTTAGACCCCTGCGGCCAGGTTCCTTGTAACTTCATTATAATCGAAGGGAGTGTTAGTTACAACATAAAAATTCAGCGGACCGCTTAATTTTCCGGCATTTTTCATGCCGTTTGGATTAAATAATAAAGCGGCTATTCCAGAGACTGATAGGTGTACCAGGCCTGCTTTTTCGCAAGGGGCATTTCATCCCGGCTGGCGTTGGGGTCTCTGGTCCAAAGTCCGAACGCGCCTCCGGCAACTTCCTGGCTCTGCGCGTCCACCTGTCTGGTGAGATAGAAGCCGTCCACATGCGGATTCGCCTTCGCGATCTCATACGCCTGACGGATCGCTTCCGCCTGGCGCGCTTCGCCGTTTTCACAGGCGGAGGTAAAGCCCTGCTCCGAAAGGATCAGATGACGGACGCTTCCGTCGGGAGCCAGCATATCCGCGTTCTGCATATAGTTGGTAAGCAGATCCAGATTCTTCATGTTGATATTGGGCGTCGTATTGATATCGAAGGAGATTCCGTCGTCGTCCATAAATTCCGGCTTGTCAAAGAAATGAACCGGATAGGGATGCCAGGCGATGCCGTATTCCGTATCCTTTAAAAGGGCGTTCAGCTTGGGAAGATATTCGCTGACCGTATAGCGGAGCGGATCGTTGGTGGCTTTCCATCTCATATCAAAGGGGATAAATACCCGGGCCTCCGGATTCACCGCTTTGATCTCATCATAGAAGATCCGGAAGGTTTTCGCGTAGCTGGCCGCATGCTCGTCCATATCGGAGATCCCGTTGTAATCCCAGGCGGCGGCGTCGTTGATCTCATTTCCGATCACCCAGTTGGAAACATAATCGCCGTAATAATTGGCCATGGTCCTCGCGTAATTCCGCACAGCCGCTTCGCCCTCCGGCGTCGTGGAGTTGAAGGCATAGTTGCCGACTCCCTCTACCGGCGCGTCCACCGGAAGCAGGTCCGGATCCGACGCTCCGAAATTATTGAGCAGGATCATGGTAAAGGTGATGCCGTGGTTCTTGCAGTTCTGCGCCAGGGGCATATAAGTGTCCAGATTCTGGTAGCTGGCCTGATTGCAGATCACCTGATCGACGCCCAGCTCTAAAACATCGTCAAACATATGCTGCTGGGAAATCAGAAGCCCTTTTTTGCTGGCCGGTTCCTGATAGAACGCGAAGGACGTCATGGCCGACGCCAGGGAGAGGGCGGCCGCAAGCGCCGCCGCGGCCAGTTTCTTTGTTTGCTTTCTCATTCTCAAATTCCTCCTTTTATTATGATCGTGTTTTCTTTACTTTCATTCCTGCGCATTGCGATTTTTGCATTGCGGATCTCGTTACCGCTTGTTGCTCTTTCTCCAGATGTGCATGGAATCCGCCGCCGCGATCAGCTCGTCGCGGAACTGGGGATGGGCGATGGAGATGATCGCCTCCGCCTTCTGCCAGGTGGAGAGTCCCTTTAAGTTCACCTTGCCGTACTCCGTTACCAGATAGTGGACGTTGGCCCGGGTGTCGGTAACGATGGAGCCGGGATTCAGCGTGGGAAGGATCCGGGACTTTAACTGTCCATCCTTCGTAGTAAAGGTGGAGGAGCAGCAGATGAAGCTCTTTCCGCCTTTGGAAAGATAGGCGCCCAGTACGAAATCCAGCTGTCCGCCGGCGCCGCTGATATGCTTTAAGCCGGAGGATTCCGCGTTGATCTGTCCGAAAAGATCCAGGTCCACCGCATTATTAATAGAAATAAAGTTATCGAGAGAGGCGATGGTGCGGACGTCGTTGGTATAGTTTACCGGCGCGGACATACATTCCGGATTCCGGTTCAGATACTCGTAAAGCTTTTTCGTGCCCGCGCCGAAGGCGTAGACCTGGCGGCCCTTATCGATGTTCTTTCTCGCGCCGGTGATCTTTCCGGCTTTGGCGATATCCACGAACGCGTCCACATACATTTCCGTATGCACGCCCAAATCCTTAAGATCGGATTCCGCGATCAAGGAACCGACGGCGTTGGGCATTCCGCCGATGCCTAACTGGAGGCAGGCCCCGTCCGGGATCTCGTCTACGATCAGCTTCGCAACGGCGTGATCCACTTCGGTAGCGGCCGCTCCGCCGCCCATTTCCGCGATGGACGGATCGTCGCCTTCCACGATCATATCGACCTTGGAGATATGGATGCCTTCCTCGGTTCCGCCGTAGCAGACCGGCATGTTTTCATTTACTTCAACGATCACGGTTTTTGCCGTTTCGCAGCAGGCTGCCATGTGGGACGCGTTGGGGCCGAAGTTAAAGTAGCCGTGGCGGTCCATCGGCGCCACCTGGAAGATGGCTACGTCCGGCTTCGTCTCAGACTCCCGGTAATATCTGGGAAGCTCCGAATAGCGGATCGGCGCGTAAAAACAGAAGCCCTGGGCGATGGCCTTGCGCTCGACGCCGCCCATATGCCAGGAATTCCAGGTCATATGCTCCGCCGGGTTCTCGATCTTAAAAATTTCCGGAACCCACATCAAAATGCCGCCGCGGAAGTTGACGTCCGTAAGCTCCGGCAGCCGCTTTGCCAGGGCGTGATCCACCGCCACCGGCGTTCCGGTCGTCCAGCCGTAATCGACCCAGTCGCCGGATTTTACGACGGCCGCGGCCTGTTCCGCCGTCACCAGCTTTTCTTCGTACATCTTTTTAAATTCCATGTCGTTAAACCTCGCTTTTTATGATGCTCCGGCCGCGGTTTTTGGAGGCCGCGGCCCATGGAGCGCTTATTTTTTCCTATCCTTACGCGAACATTCTAACATGTCCTGCAGGCAGGGTCAACAGGCCTGCCGAAGAATC
>DVFQ01000004.1 GCA_018713185.1 Candidatus Copromonas avistercoris (nom. illeg.)
TTTTCAATCTGTTCCAATCATCAGGGGCTGTTGCAAAAGTAGATAGATAATCTACTGGAGCAACAGCTCCACTTTTTATACCTAAAAACAGAAAACGGACCCCGAAGAGCCCGTAATCCATGGTATAATTAGATATGACCAATAACCAAAAATACCATAAAAATTATACCGAATTCGGCGAGCCTTATCAACTGGTTTTGCCATTAAATTTGGAAGGTCTGGTTCCTGATGATGATTCTGTCCGACTGCTGAGCCACGAACTGGAGGGATTGGATTACAGCTTGCTGTATCAGGCTTACTCTGCCAAAGGCAGAAATCCAGCGGTGGACCCCAAGACCATGTTCAAGATCCTTACCTATGCGTATTCCCAAAACATTTATTCATCCAGAAAGATTGAAACAGCATGCAGACGTGACATTAACTTTATGTGGCTGCTTGCCGGACAGAAAGCTCCCGACCACAGCACGATTGCCCGTTTCCGTACCGGCTTTCTGGCGGATGCCTGCGAACATCTTTTTTATCAGATGGTTCGCCGTCTGGAGGAAAGTGGTGAGCTGTCAAAAGAAACCGTATTCATTGACGGGACGAAGTTGGAAGCCTGTGCCAACAAATATACCTTTGTCTGGAAGAAATCCGTGGGAAAATGGGAAGCAAAGATGTATGAGCGGATTCAGGAAGCAGTCCGTCTCCTGAACCAGGAGTATCTCTGTCAGTTCTGTGTTGGAGAGGAAACCCGTACCCGGGATCTGAAGGAAATCTGCCGGTTTCTGGAGGAGAAGTGCAAAGTGGACGGGACGCTTTTCGTCCATGGAAGAGGGAAACGAAAAAGCAGGAATCAAAGGTACCAGGAACTGTTCCGCCGATTTCTTGAGCGTCAGACGATCTATGATTGGCATACGGCCAGCTTCCAAGGACGGAATAATTACTGTAAAACGGATCCGGACGCTACCTTTATGCACATGAAAGATGACCATATGAGAAATGCCCAGCTGAAGCCGGGATATAATGTCCAGATCGCAGTAGACAGCGAATACATTGTGGCGACGGATATTTTCCAGGACCGGAACGATGTGTGGACTCTAGTGCCATTTCTCAAAGATATGGAAACGAAGCTGGGATTCCGTTATCCAAGCGTAACTGCGGATTCCGGATACGAAAGTGAAGAAGCGTACGAATACCTGAGCAAGGCCGGGCAGAAAGCATACATCAAACCCCAGACGTATGAGAAATGGAAAAAGAGAAGTTTTAAACAGGACATCAGCAAGCGTGAGAACATGCGCTATGACGAAGCGTCGGATACTTATACTTGTCATGCGGAGAAAAGATTAAAAGTGGTCGCTGTGAAGAAGCAAAAAAGCAAAAGCGGGTATCAATCGGAAGTAACGGTATATGAATGCGAAGACTGCAGCGGCTGTCCGTATAAAGAGAAATGCACGAAGGCCAAAGGAAACAAGAAGCTGTATTTATCGAAGAACTTTTTGGAAAAACGCCAGAAATCCTATGAAAATATCCTGAGCGAAAAAGAGATCCAATATCGGATGAACCGCTCGATCCAGGTAGAAGGAGCCTTTGGCGTACTGAAAAATGATTATGAATTCCAAAGATTCCTACTGAGGGGGAAAACGCGGGTAAAACTGGAGATTCTTTTGCTGTGTCTGGGATATAATCTGAATAAACTGCATGCCAAGATCCAAAGTGAACGGACAGGGAGCCATCTGTTTTTAATAAAAAGTGCATAGAAAAAATGAAAAACCGATAGGTTTTATTAAAGTACGGCAAAAATCCGGTGTTTTACTCTGGCTACAGAGAAGACACCGGATTTTTGATCATAACGAGCGGAAGTGCCGCTCCATCATCTATTTTGATGATGATTTTGCGACACCCCCTTCGCTTGTTACCTATAAGGGATAGCTTCTATCTCTTAGCCTATCGGCATTATAGCATATGCGGTTTGTTTCTGCAATTCCGCGCCTTAGTCGTAAATGCTTTCCACATCCCACTCCAGGATCCGGCCGGTCTGGGCGTCGATCTCAAACTCATATTCCATCTCGTTGTAAAAGAATTTTCCCTCATAAAGAACGTATCCGTCGTCCCAATCCTTTTTTACATGGAGGTAGGACGCCTGTTTTTCAGAAATCCCGGCCTGCTCCAAAGCGATGCGCTTGGCGTCGTCTTCAGAGATCTGGCTGGCGTCTGCCGCCTGGGAGGAGCCGTTTTGGCGCCGGGAGCGGCTTGTGCCGGAAGGAGCATAATATTCCGCGTCAAAGTCATATTTCACGATGGTTCCGGAGCTGGCGTCGATCTCATAGTCATATTCCATCCCGTCGTTTGTAACAAACTCCACTTCGTAAACCAGGCGGCGGTCCTCATAATCTTTTTCTACTTTATCAAAGATCAGGCTGTTTTCCGCAACCTTCGCGTGCTCCAAAGCAATTTCCTTTGCTTTATCCTGGGAGATCTCCGCACCGAAAGCATTGATGGTGGTGGCGAAAACCAAAAGTCCAAGGGCAGCGGCTGATGTGATGGCAATTCTTTTTTTCATGGAAAAGTCCTCCGTTTCTTTATCAATGTTTTTGTTGTGTTTTATTTGATATGCTTATGATAAAAGGCAATTATTAAAAAATCATTAGAAAATTTAAAAAGATTCCCGTATTTAAAAAAATTTTGAGATGCGGTATAATTTCGGTAAAAGATGCGGATAGGGGGAGAGCGGATTATGAGGCTTTTGGTAGCGGAGGACGAGAAGGATATGAACCGTTTGATCACGCGGGCGCTGGAAAAGGAAGGCTATGGGGTGGATTCCTGCTTTGACGGGGAGGAAGCCATGGATTATCTGGAAAGCGCGGAGTACGACGGAGTTATTCTGGATATTATGATGCCGAAAATGGACGGGCATCAGGTATTAAAAAAACTGCGGGCCAGAGGAAGCAATCTTCCGGTTTTGTTTTTAACGGCTAGGGACAGTATTGCCGACCGGGTGGCGGGACTGGATCTGGGCGCAGACGATTATTTAATTAAACCCTTTGACTTTGATGAGCTTCTGGCCAGGGTCCGGGCGATGATGCGCAAACGCAGTGGACATAAAACCAGCGTTATCACCATTGGCGACTTAAAGATCGACACGGGAAGCCATGAGGTGACCCGCGGGGACCGTTCCATCGAGCTGTCCTCAAGGGAATATTCGATCCTGGAATATATGGCCATGCATCCAGGGCAGGTGCTGTCCAGGGAACAGATCGAGACGCATGTATGGAACTTTGATTACAGCGGAGGCTCGAATGTGGTCGATGTATATATCAGTTATTTAAGGAAGAAGATCGACGGAAAAGAAAACGTGAAGCTGATCCGTACCGTTTGGGGAACCGGATGGATGATCAAGGAGGGCGAATGAGAGGAAGGATCTCGATTAAACTGAAGCTGACGCTTTGGGTGACGGCGTTTATGGTTTTGACGGCGGCCGTCTGCCTGGGGCTCATTTTGGCGGTGAGCGGCCAGGTTTCCAGGCGAGAAGCAGAAAATCTTCTTACGGTGACGGTCCGGGAACAGATCGGCGGAGTTCATTTGTCAGACGGGCAGCTAAGCCTCGATCCGGATTTTAGCTTCTATAAAAACGGCGTTTATTTTCTTCTTTATAATAAGAACCGGGCCATGCTTTCCGGTCAGACGCCTCCCGGCTTTCCGGTCGGCACGCCGTTGGAAAACGGAATTGCGAGACCGGTTTCCGGGGAAGGCGGGGAATTTTATGTTTATGATCTTTGGATTCCCTCCGGATGGGAGGATGGAACCTGGCTTCGGGGTGCGGTGCAGATTCCGGATGGAACGCAGACGGCGGGTCAGATCCTGACGCTGTTTTCCATTGCCGTGCCGGTGATCGTGTTCTTAGCGGCCGCAGGCGGATACCTGATCGCGAGGCGGGCGCTGCGGCCCATTGAACAGATCGCGCAGGCCGCGGAAAGTATTTCCGGAGGAAAGGATTTAAGCCGGAGGATCGGGATGGCGGAGCGAAAGGACGAAATCGGAAGACTGGCGGCGGCGTTTGACCGGATGTTTTCGCGGCTGGAGCAGTCCTTTGAGGCGGAAAAGCAGTTTGCTTCGGACGCGTCCCATGAGCTTCGGACGCCGACGGCGGTGATCGTGGCGCAGTGTTCTTATATGGAAAAATACGCGGATCGCCCGGAGGATTATAAAGAAGGGGTTGCAGTGATCCGAAGGCAGGCGGATCGGATGACCCAGCTGATCAACCAGCTTCTTGATATGACCCGGCTGGATTTTGGGACGAGACGGCTGGAGCTTGCGGACCTGGATTTCAGCAGCTTTCTGGAAGCGGCCTGCGAGGAGGAGGATACGGGCGTTCGGGGAATTTCCATGGAAACGGATATTATGCCGGGGATTCATGCGAAAATCGACGGGAATCTGTTTTCGCGGGTGATCCATAATCTGCTGGAGAACGCCAGAAAATATGGAAAAGAAAACGGGTGGATCCGGGTTTCGCTGAAAAAAGAGGATGGAAACATTATTCTGAAGGTGGAAGACAATGGGATCGGGATCGAGGCGGAGCATCTGGATAAAATCTGGAAACGGTTTTATCAGGTGAATGCGTCCAGGGAATCCGGCTCTGGCTTAGGGCTGGGACTTTCCATGGTCGATCAGATCGTTAAGCTTCATCATGGAACGATTTCGGCGGAAAGCAGACCGGGAGAAGGAACCTGCTTTACGGTGATCCTTCCGGACGCGTTCTCATGAAATTTTAATATTTGCCGGTTAGAATAAGGATATCAAAAGGAAACAATTTCAGAAGGGAGATTATCATGAATATCAGAAAGAAAACAGGAGCGGCGGTCTTGGGCGTTTTATGCATGGCGGCGCTGGCCGGATGCCAGAATCAGCAGAGCCAGACGGCCCAGACGGCGGAGTACATTGGAATCGAAGCGGCGAAGGAGACCGCCTTAAAATCGGCGGGCCTTACGGAGGATCAGGCGGATTTTTCTACGGCGGGCCTGGACAGCCGGGACGGCACCTTTTTCTACCAGGTAAATTTTGAGGCGGAAGGAATGGAGTATGACTATGCCATCGACGCGGTAACCGGAGTCGTTATCGAAGAGAACAGCGTGGCGGCAGATGATGGGGCAGAAGCCACCGGCGCTGCGGCCAGCGAGGCGGAAACCTCCGGCGCAGCCGCAGATGATGGGGCGGAAGCCGTTGGCGCTGCGGCCAGCAAGGACGCGGCAGGGGATGCGGCTTCCGGCGCGGTGCAAGCCTCCGGCGCGGCACAGGCTTCCGAGGCAGCCCAGACATCCGCGGCGGCTCAGAACGCCTCGGACTCCGGCATGATTGGCGAGGAGAAGGCAAAGGAGATTGCGCTGAATCACGCGGGCCTTACGGAGGATCAGACCCAGCGCCTTTTGGTCAAGCGGGATTATGACGACGGGCGCTCCATTTATGAAGTGGAATTTTACGGCGAGGGCCGGGATGAGTATGATTATGAAATTGACGCGGCAACGGGAGAGATCGTCGCGTTTGATACGGATCTGCATGATCATGGGACAGCGCCCTCGGAGGGCCAGTCCCAGGTTTCAGAAGAGCAGGTGCGCCAGACCGTTTTGGAGCGGGTTCCGGGCGCCTCCGTGGAAAATATTTTCCTACATCTGGAATGGGACGATGGACGGCTGGAATATGAGGGCGAGCTGATCTACGATAATATGGAATATGAATTTAAGATCGACGCCTACAGCGGGGCCGTAACAGAATGGGAGGCGGAGCAGTTCCGCAGGTAGAACGAGAAGAAGGCGGAAAAAAGAGAAGAGCAAAAAGAAGAGCAAAAAGAAGAGGACCAGCGGTCCGGGCAACCGGATCCTGGTCCTCTTCTTTGCTGAATGGTTACAGTCTGTTCGATACTGCTTCGGCTGAAACGGGCATGAGAGTATCCGCCGGTTTACTTGCAGTAATCCAGAGTGATGGTGTCGTCGTCGTTATAGATAACGGCGTCTTTATCCATGGTCAGTTTGTCGATGGCCGCAAGGTATTCTTCCTTGGACTTAAAGTAGGGCTTCGACTCGGCGATTACCTGCTTTGCCTTGGCGGCGTTGTCGGACAGCAGCATAGCGGCGGTCAAAACCAGGCACTGAGCCGGATACAGGCAGCCCAATTTCTTGTCGGCGACATAGTAATCCTTTCCGTGGCCGATGCCGATGGAGCCGCTGCAGTGGGGATGGATCGCCGGCATGATCGCGGAAACATCGCCCATATCGGTGCTGCCGGTGGACCAGGTTCCGTCATCGATCACGGTGCCCGGGCCGGAAATGGTTTCCATGGCTTCGGTCATCACCTTCGCCAGATTAGGATCGTTATTTAACGGGAAGTAGCCGGGATGGTCGTCTAACTCGACATTGCAGCCGATGGCGGCGGCAGAAGCGGCCAAAGCCCGGTTGACTTTTTTATTGTATTCATAAATACTCTCGAAGGAGGCTCCGCGGACATAGGATTCCACCTTGGCCTTTTCCGGAATGGCGTTTACGGCCAGGCCGGCTTCGGTAATGATCGGATGGAAGCGGATATGCTGGTCGTCAACAAAGGTTTCCCGAAGGGCGTTGACCGCATTTAAGCCGCAGGTCGCCGCGTAAAGCGCGTTCCGTCCGCTCTGGGGAGAACCGCCCGCATGGGAGGAAACGCCCTTGAAGGTAATGTTTTTGGTAATGCAGCCGTTGCTTCCTTTGCCGATGGATAAGGTTTTTCCTTCCGCCAGCTTTCCGGAATGGATCATCATGGAAATATCGACACCGTCAAAATAACCGCGGTAGATAAATTCTACCTTTCCGCCGTAGTATTTGATGATTCCCTGCTTGCGCAGCTCTTCGCGGTAGCCAAGTTCGATCAGCTCTTCGGCAGGAACGGAAATAAAGCGGATCGATCCGCAGAGTCCGTCGAGAGCGCCCGGCTCCTTTAACGCGGCGGCGACGCCTACCAGGATCCCGCTCTGTGCGTTATGTCCGCAGGCATGGACCGCGGAGGTTTCCGGATCTGCGTCCGGATGGTTGGCAACGATCAGGGAATCCAGCTCGCCTAAAATAGCGATCTTGGGTCCCGGTCTTCCTGTATCAAGATCTGCATAGAATCCGGGGATATTTCCGGCGCGGACCAGAGTGTAGCCCAGTTTTTCAAACTGCTCCTCCATATAAGCGGAGGTCTTCCACTCACGGTAGCCGGTCTCCGGATGCTTCCAGATATGATCGGCGGTTTCGTAGATAAGAGATTCATACTTTTCTACCAGTTTCAACAGTTTTTCTGCTTCCATTGTTTGATCTCCTTTCGTTATCTGACGAATTTTTCAGATATCCAAAGTATATCAATTTTTACACATAGATTCAAGAAAAATCCGCAGATTTTTGGATGTTTTTTATAAAAACATGCTAGGAAATCTGGCAAAAAGTATCGACATTAATGCGTTGCAGTGATATAATATTGGAGTTTAATGTGATAAAGTGCAATGGAAGGCAGGATACAGAAAACATGAAGATTCTTGTGTGTATGAAACAGGTTCCGGCGGGGACAAAGGTGGATATCGACCCGGAAACCGGAGCCATGAAACGGATGTCCGGGGCGACGCGGACCAATCCCTATGATCTGTTCGCCTTGGAAACGGCGCTTCGGATCCGGGAGCAGCAGGGCGGAACGGTTACCGTCCTGACCATGGGGCCGCCTCAGGCGGAGGAGATGATGCGGGACGCCTATACCATGGGCGCCGACGACGCGGTGATCTTATCGGACCGCAAGTTTGCCGGGGCGGATGTATTGGCTACGTCCTATGCCCTTTCCCAGGCGATCCAGGTTTTAGGAGGCGCGGATCTGATCCTCTGCGGACGGCAGACCACCGATGGGGACACGGCGCAGGTGGGACCTGCGATCGCGGAGCACCTGCATATGCCCCATGCGGCGTGGGTGTCGGAGATCGTGGAAACGGGGGCCGAGGCGATCACGGTCCGCCAGGATCTGGCCAGCGTGACCCAGGTTTCCAGGATCCCTTATCCGTGCCTGATCACGGTGGATAAGGATATGTGCGTGCCGCGGCTTCCCTCTTACCTGTTAAAGAAGGAGACAAAGGGGCGGCCGGTCCGCTTTATGGGATTTGCCGATATGCCGGATCAGGATCTGAGCCGGTACGGGCTGATCGGGTCTCCTACGGCGGTGGAGCGGATGTTTGCGCCGCCGGAAGCGGAAAAGAAGGTTTACCTGACGGGAGATCCTAAGGAAAAAACGGAAAAGCTGTTTTTGGCGCTTTCCGGAAAGAAGCTGATTTAGGAGGGTGCCATGGATTTTATAAAATTTGACGCGGAAAAATGCAGTCTCTGCGGAGTCTGCGTGGAAAAATGTCCCTTTGGCGCGCTGTCCATGGGAGAAAAGGGAATTACGGTGGGGGATACCTGCCGGATGTGCGGTCTCTGCGTCCGCCAATGCCCTGAAAAGGCCATTAAATTTGAACAGAAGGCCAACGCGGTGGATAAGAGCCAGTGGAAGGACTTCCTTGTTTTTGTTGAGCAGGAATACGGCGATATCCATCCGGTGGCCTATGAGCTGATCGGGGAAGCCAAGAAGCTGGCGGCGAAGGTGGGCTATTGCGTAAACTGCGTGATCATCGGCGGCAAAGGAACCGAGGAAAACGCGAAAAAGCTGCTGCCCTACGGCGTGAACCAGGTATTTGTTTACGAGCATCCGGGCTTTGAAGGCTTTCGGGCCGATTGCTACGCGGACGCGGCGGCCGACTGCATCGCGGCGGTAAAGCCCAGCTCGGTATTGATCGGCGCGACGGCGCTGGGAAGATCTCTGGCGCCCCGGCTTGCAACCCGTTTCCATACGGGGCTGACGGCCGACTGCACCAGCCTGGATATTAAGCCCAATACGGATATGATCCAGATCCGGCCGGCCTTCGGCGGAAATATTATGGCGCAGATCTCCATCGCCAAATCCAGGCCGCAGTTCGCTACGGTGCGGTACCGGGTCATGGACCGGGCAAAACGGGAGGATCACCCTACCGGGAAGATCGTGCGGTGCAGCGTGACCGACGATATGGCCCGCTCCAGGATTGAGATCTTATCCTCCAAGCTGATCGATAAGGGAAAGAGCCTGGAGGAAGAGGATATCATCGTTGTAGCTGGGCGGGGAGCCAGGGACGAGAGAGGCGTAAAGCTCTGCAGGGAGCTGGCGGAAGCGCTGGGCGGCCAGCTGGCCTTTACCAGGCCGATGGTGGAAAACGGCTTCGGCGATACGGCCCATCAGATCGGTCTTTCCGGCCGTACGGTGCGGCCGCGGTTAATTATTACCTGCGGCGTTTCGGGAGCGATCCAGTTTACTTCCTGCATGAACGGATCGGAATGTATCGTGGCGGTCAACACGGATCCGGACGCGCAGATCTTTCAAGTGGCTCATTACTGCCTTGTGGAGGACCTTTATGAGCTTGTCCCCAGGCTTACGGAGCGGATAAAAAAGCATAAGGAGGAGGAGAGCAATGCCGTTTCCATATAAAAAAATGACCCAGGAGGATTTCGACGCCGTACGCCGGATGACGGATCCGTCCAGAGTCTGGGTCGGCGAAGAGATCGCGGCGGAATATTATCATGATGAAATGCCGGAATACGGAAGCTTTCCGCCGGAGCTTTATGTAGAGGTCATCAACAAAGAAGAGGTTTCCGCGATCATGGCCTATGCCTGGAAGGAGAATATTCCGGTGGTCTGCCGGGGAGCGGGAACCGGACTGGCCGGAGGCGCAACCTGCAAATACGGCGGGATCATGCTTTCGGTGATGCGGATGAACCATATTTTTCCCATCGACCATAAAAACCAGACCATCACGGCGGAGCCGGGCGCTCTGCTGATCGATATTCAGGCGGCGGCAGCGGCGGAGGGGATGTTCTACCCGCCGGATCCCGGCGAAAAGACGGCGTCCATTGGAGGAAACGTCATTACCAACGCGGGAGGGATGAAGGCGGTCCGCTATGGCCTGACTAGGGACTTCGTCCGCTGCATCGAGGCGGTAATGCCCGACGGCTCCATTATGAATTTTTCCTCCAACGTGGTGAAGAATACCACGGGATACGATATTAAGGATCTGGTCATCGGCTCCGAGGGAACCTTGTGCATCCTGACGCAGGTGACCCTGAAGCTTCTTCCGGCGCCCACCTGCTCCTGCACGCTGGTGCTGCCCTTTAAAAGCCTGGAGGAATGTGCCGATATGGTGCCGAAGGTTTTAGAGCTTCCGTTTGTGCCTACGGCCATCGAATTTTTGGAGCGGGAGTTAATCGATATCGTGGAGCGAAACTTGAATAAGATGTTCCCGGTCCGTCAGGGGGAAGCGGTTTTGATCGTTATGTATGACGCTTCCAGCAGGCAGGAGCTGGATTCGGCGGTGGAGGCCGCGGCGGAGGCTGCCTTAAAGAACGGCGCGCTGGACTGCTTTTTAGCAGATACGCCGGAGCGCTCCGGAACCGTTTGGGCGGTTCGAGGCGGTATCCTGGAGGGCATGAAGGCGGATTCCGTATCCCAGGAGGAGTGCGATGTGGTGGTTCCCAGAGCCAGAATCGCGGAATACGTAAAGGCGGCCAAGCGGATCGCCGTGTCCCATGGAATCCGGGTGGAACCCTGCGGTCATTGCGGAGACGGAAATATCCATACGGAAATGCTCAGAGGCCCGGAAATGAGCGACGAGGAGTGGAAATCGGCCACCCACGCCTGCTTAAAGGAGCTGTATGCGCTGTCTAAGGAGCTGGGCGGCCAGCTGTCCGGTGAACATGGTATCGGCAACGGCCGTCTGGAGTTTTTAGAGGAATTTGTGGGGCCGCGGATGATCGAGCTTTATAAGGCGATTAAGCTGGCCTTTGATGAAAAGCTGATTTTAAATCCGGGAAAAGTAATTGAATTTCAAAAAGAAACGGCTGGAATAGGGGGAATGAAATGATGAACGAGAAACGCTCGCTGCTGGTAGATAAGAGCAAAATGCCGCTGACGCTGGGAATCGCGTTCGTGGCCTTCACAACTCAGTTTGGATGCGGCTTTGCTTCCGGCGCGCAGATTTACCAGTATTTTATCAATTATGGAATCTGGTGCCTTCTGCTTCCGCTCCTGTCTCAGGGGCTGTACGCCATATTTTTCTGGTACGGGATGCGGTATGCCTATAAGCATAAAACCTACGACTACCGAAGCTTTTCCGACAGTCTGTATGGAAAAACGAGACATGTGATGTCCAACTTATATGAAATCTGCTATCTAATCATGATCGGAACGGCTTCGGCGGCGGCCTTCGCCACCGGCGGCTCCACGATTACGACGTTATTTGGGATTCCTTACTGGATGAGTACCGTAATTATCGGCGCGTTTATTTTCCTGATCGCTCTGTTTGGGACCAGCGTGGTGAGAAAATGCGCCGCCACCTTAAGCGTTCTGATTATTATTGGCCTAGTAATGGTGCTGGTTCCCAATATTATCGCCCAGTGGGGAGAGATTACCGCTTCCGCCGGACGAATGGCCGGGGGCGAGATGGCGGTGCTTTCCAGCGAGTCCGGCGCCTTTGGCCCGGCGCTCTGGTCCGCCGTGCTGTATTTCTTTTTCCAGCTGGCCTCCGTTTCCGTTATGTATCAGCAGATGGAAGAGGTTACGGATGTGAAACAGATCAATAAGGCAGCAATCTGGATCTTCGTCTGCAACTTTGCGGCGATGGAGCTTTCGATCATCGGCCTTTTAGCGGTCGCCCATGTGGCGGAGCTGGCGGCGGCGTCCATCCCCATGCTGGTATTGGTTCAGAATGGAGTCGGCGCCGGAATCCTAACGCCGGTGATTTCAATTTTGATTATCTTAGGCGCGATTTCCACGGCGGTCAACATGATTTCCGGAATCGTGACCCGCTGCGTGAACGCCATGGAGCGGAGAATGTCCTCGAAAGAGGAAAAGGAGAAGGGCCATCTGGCAAGAAACGCCGTCTTTACGCTGCTCTTTACGTTTTTAGCCTTCGGCATCGCCCAGTTCGGTCTGATGGCGGTGGTAAGCAAGGGCTACGCTTATCTTGGCTACGCGGCCTTGATTACGTTGTTTATCCCGTTTGTGGTTCACGCGCTGGGAACCGGGATGAAAGAAATCTGATCTTTTGAAAGAGGGGCTGTGAAAAAATGAGAAATCATTTTTTCACAGCCCCCGTTTTTTGCTGGCTGCCTTTGCGGCATTTTCCTCGCTGTTTCGGCAGCCCCGTCATTTGGGCAGCCCTGCCGTCTTGGCATCCCCGCCGTCCGGGTCTATGTCCGCTTATATCGGATCGGCTCGTCAAAGCCGAAGGTCCGCTTTCCATTCATTTCCATGGATTCCGTCACTTCTAAGCAATCCTTTGAAAACCGCTCAAAGAGAGTAAATTTTAAAACCGGAGTAAACATGCTTACGCTGCCGCCCTCCCATACGCCGTTTTTCTCCACATACAGCGCCGGAGTAAATTTGGCGGAGGGTTTTAGGCTTTCGTAGTCCACCTGGGGCATGTTCTCATAGGTAAAGGTATTTTTGCCGCAGCCCTCCGGGATTTCGTAGGAGGTCAAGCGGATCCCGTCCGGCTCTTCTGTAAATAAGAACAGGTGAGGGGAGCCGTGGGTGTTTCCGTTGGTTGTATAATAGCTCTCCTCCACCATAAAGACTCCGGAAAAATCCTTCGGAAGGTTTCGGATTTTATCGTTGCAGGCATGGTTTGCATGCTCGGCGTAGGGGAAGGGCTTATTTTCTTCCTGCATCCGCTGATACTGCTCCGCGTTATTGAAATTTCCGGTTAAAAGCTCCATAAATTGTTCTAATTTTGTCATAATATTCTCCATTTTTGATGTGTTTTGTTTTTGCCGTGCGCTGATATTCCCGTGCTTCATCGTATCCAATCTGCCGGAACAGCTTGGGAATCTGCCATTTTTTATAAGTTTGCCGCTTTCGGCAGTGTAAAAATAAATTCCGTCCCGACGCCAGCGGTGCTGACGACGTCGATATTTTCTCCATGGGCCTGGATAATCTCTTTTACGATGGCAAGCCCCAGCCCGGTTCCCTTCTTATCTTTTCCCCGGGAGGTGTCGGATTTATAAAACCGGTCCCATATTTTCTTGATGTTTTCCTTGGGGATCCCGACGCCCGTATCCTTTACGGATACAAACACTTTTTCATACCGCATTGCTGTCTGGATATAGATGACGGAATTTTCATGGCTGAATTTAATGGCGTTGTCGATCAGGTTATAAAGAACCTGCTGGATTTTCCCCAGATCGGCGTAGACCATCTGCACATCGTTGGAAAATGTGAGATCCAGAACGATGTCTTTGGCGTTGCAGGTTCCCTCAAAGGAGGCCGCCGTATCCTTGATGACCCGGTTGATATCAAAATTGCTGCGGGAAAGGAAGCCCTTGCTGTCCAGGGAGTTGAGCGTCAGCATCCCCTGGGTCAGCTTGTTGAGCCGCTCCGTTTCCGAAATTACGATATTCAGATATTTTTCCTGCAGCTGGGGCGGAATGGTTCCGTCCAGCATGGCCTCTAAGTATCCTTTGATGGAGGTCAGGGGAGAACGAAAGTCGTGGGACACGTTGGCGATGAAGGATTTCTGGTACTCCTCCATTTTATTTAGCTCGCTGGACATATAGTTTAAGGTGTTCGCCAGGTAGCCGATTTCATCGGAGGTATCCACTTTAATCGTATGCCCCAGGTTTCCGTCGGCATATTCCATGGCTCCTGCCGTGATCTTTTTTAACGGAAGGTAAACGGTTTTCGTGAATACCAGAAGGATAATCAGCGAGAGGAAGAAAATGATCCCGGCCGTCAGGTAAATAATGTTTAAGATCTCCGTGTGGTCCGACAGGACCTGGCTCATGGGCATATGGATCACCACATATCCGTAGGTGTTGAAATTGCCGGTAATGGGGGCCAGGACCGAGAGGGTATCCGAATCAAAGGCACCGAAAAAATCGCCGATCATATAGACCTGATTGCCGGCGGCCGTCGGATCAAAGCCTTCGATCACGGTTCCCACATGGGAGGACGGAGCGGTCTCCGCCACAACGGCACCCCGCTGATCCAAAACCCAGGCCTGGGCGCGCAGGTAGACGGCGACCGCCTCCAGCTGCGGACTGGCGGTATCCAGGCTGATATTTCTTCCCTGATAGATATCGCTGTAGGTGCCGGCCAGAAGATTGGCTTCGTCATACAGGGCCTCCGATTCCTCGCTGATCAGGTAGCGGTAGGTGATATGGGAGGAAAAGGTGGCGATAAAGACAAAGCCGATCAGCCCGAACACCAGATAGCCAAGGATGAACTTGGCGTAAAGAGAGTGCGTCATCGCTTTACCTCAAATTTATATCCGATCCCCCAGACGGTGGAAAGGGACCAGTGCTCATCGTCCTTGATTTTTTCCCGCAGGCGCTTAATGTGTACGTCCACGGTGCGGGTATCGCCGATGTATTCATAGCCCCAGATATGGTCCAGAAGCTGCTCGCGGGTAAAAACCTGGTTGGGGGAGGAGGCAAGGAAGTACAAAAGTTCCAGTTCTTTCGGCGGCATATCTACGGAATGGCCCTTATAAAGGACGGAATAGTTGGTCAGATTTACCACCAGATTCGGATACTCCACAAATTCCCCCTGCTGTTTGGAGGCGTTTGCCATGGAAGCCGGCCCGGTCTGGTACCGGCGCAGCACCGCCTTTACGCGGGCCACCAGCTCCTTGGAGTCGAAGGGCTTGATCATATAATCGTCGGCGCCCAGCTCCAGCCCTAACACCTTGTCGAACACTTCGCCTTTGGCCGACAGCATGATGATCGGGATCTGGGAAGAGGTGCGGATCTCCCGGCAGACCTGATAGCCGTCCATGCCCGGGAGCATCAGATCCAAAAGCACCAGGTTCGGCTTGAAAACGGGCACCTCTTTCAGCGCGGATTCGCCGTCGCCGACGATTTTTGTTTCATAGCATTCTTTTGTCAAATATAAAGAAATCAGTTCAGCGATGTTTTCATCATCGTCTACGATGAGGATTCTCTGCTTATCAACCATGGGGCTCTCCTCCTTTATTTAAAAGTGACGATCGTAACGCCGGTGTCGCCTTCGCCGAAGGTTCCCAGACGAAATTCTTTTACGTATTTCAGCTTCTTTAACTGCCGGTGGACCGCCGCCTTTAAAGCGCCGGTGCCGCGGCCGTGAACAACGCGGACCTGGGGCAGATGGGCCAAATAAGCGTCGTCCAGATATTTTTCCAGAACCGGGGTCGCCTCGTCTACGGTCATACCGATCAGGTTGATCTCCGGCGAAACGGAAAAGGATTTGGACATCTTGATCTTTCCCGCGCCGGTTGCGTTCCGGTTTCCTGCTCCGGCGCCGCTCTTTTTACCGGCGGGCGCTTCCATGCCGGGGCCGGTAATGGAAGCCTCTTCCAGAAGCTCCAGATCCTTGATATTGACGAGGGAGCGGAGAATCCCCATCTGGACGTACAGCTCGCCCCTTGCATTGGGCAGGCTGCTTACGGTTCCGTTCAGGTTCATGCTTAAGACCCGCACGCCGTCCCCGATTTTGATCTTTTTCGGAGAAATGGTCTTTTTCGGGCCTTTTTCATTTTTAAGACTTAAATTTTTATCCACCTGATCCAGCTTGTTCCTGAGCCGGGTCCGTTCTGCTTCCAGCTCTTTTCCCACGCCCGTACTGGAGGCCAGCCGGTTGATGTTGCGGATCGTCTGGTCCGCGGTTTCCTTGGCTTCCCGGAGGATTCTCTGGGCCTCTTCATTGGCGTTCTTTAACAGCTTTTCCTTCCGCTCGTCCAACCGCTCCTCTTTCTTTTCCAGGCCCTTTTTCAGCCGGGCGATTTCCTCCTTATAAGCGGCGATCTCCGCCCGCTCCTTTTCGATGGTGACGCGGCTTTCTTCCAGATTCGCCAAAAGATCTTCAAAGGCCTCGTCGTTGGATTCTAAGCGCGCCCGGGCGTCGTCGATAATATAATCTGGAAGTCCCAGCTTTTTTGAGATCGCGAAGGCGTTGCTCTTTCCCGGTATCCCGATCAACAGGCGGTAGGTGGGGCGCAGCGTCTCCACGTTAAACTCGCAGCACGCGTTTTCCACGCCGGGGGTGGTCAGGGCGAAAACCTTTAATTCACTGTAATGGGTGGTGGCCATGGTCCGGCATTTCATGTTGTGAAGGAAGGAAAGAACGGCGATGGCCAGGGCCGCGCCTTCCGTCGGATCCGTTCCGGCTCCCAGCTCGTCAAAAAGACAGAGGGAACGGCTGTCCGCCTGGGAGAGGATAGAAACGATATTTTTCATATGACCGGAAAAGGTACTGAGGCTCTGCTCGATGCTCTGCTCGTCTCCGATATCGGCAAACACGTCGTCGAAGACGGCAAGCTTTGAGCCTTCAAAGGCGGGGATCTGCAGTCCCGCCTGTCCCATCAGGGTAAACAGTCCCACGGTTTTTAAGGAGACGGTTTTTCCGCCGGTATTGGGGCCGGTGACGATCAAAAGATCGAAGTCCTTTCCCAGCCAGATATTGATGGGCACCACCGTCTTCGGATCCAGCAGCGGATGGCGGCCGTCCTTGATCTCGATATAGCCGTTTTGATTGAAAACGGGCATACTGCCCTTATAGCTTCGGGATAAGGCTCCCTTCGCAAAAATAAAATCCAGCTTTGTCAGAATTTGGAAATCCGCCTGGATGGGCTCCACATAGGGAACCAGCTCCATGCTGAGAGCCGCCAGGACCATCTCGATTTCTTTTCGTTCCTGAAGCTCCAGCTCCCGCAGCTCATTGTTCAGCTTGATGACCGCCATGGGTTCAATAAACAGCGTAGACCCGGTGGAGGATTGGTCATGAACCATGCCGGGAAACTGGCTTTTATGCTCCGCTTTTACCGGCAGGCAGTAGCGGCCGTCCCGCATGGTGATTACGGCGTCCTGCAGCAGGGTGCGGCTGGAATTCAAGATGGAATTCAGCTGGGTATGGACCCGGTCGGCGGTGATTTTCATCTGGCGGCGTACATGGCGCAGTCCCGGGCTGGCGTCGTCCGCGATCTCTTCTTCCGAGAGAATACAGCGGGTAATTTCCTGATTGACGTTGGTTAAGGGCTCCAGCGCCCGGAACATTCCGTCCAGGGAATCGTCGGGAATCTCCTGGTTTTCCGGGTGTCTTCCATAATTTTTCGCTCTGGCGGCGCAGGTTAAGAGCCCGCTGATGGATAAAAGCTCATGGGCGCTTAAGGAACCGCCGATTTCCAGGCGCTTTAACGAATCGCCCACATCCGAGACGCCGGCAAAGGATAGGCTTCCCTTCATTCGGACCCGGGAAACCGCGTCGGCGGTTTCGGTCTGGTTCTGGACGATCTCATGAAAATCCGAGGATGGAACCAGCTCCCGGCACAGCTTTTTGCCCGGTTCGGAATGGGCGAAATCCGTCAGCCGTTCTATGATCTTATAAAACTCGAGAGTCTGCAAAGCTTTCTGATTCATATAAAAAATCCTTTCTACACAGGGAAAGTATAACACAAACTACTGGAATATCCTAGACATATTTTTGTTGCATAATAAGGGCGAAGAAATTATAATGGAGAAAGAATATCAGTTCCTATCAGTTAAAGGAGTTTCCCATGGCCGATTCGCCCAATGATAAAAAATTCATGAGGGAAAAAATTGTGAAGCCCCCGATCAATAAGCGCAGACTGGCCGGACGCGCCCTGTGCCTGTGTCTTTTTGCGGTTATTTTGGGCGTTGTGGCGGCGGTCAGCTTCGTGGTGTCCAGGCCGATGGTGGAAAAATTCCTTGGGACGGAGCCTCCGTCCACAAGTATTCCCATTACGATCCAGCAGGATTCGGATCCGGCCAGCCGGGAGCCGACCAGCGAAACGATGATGGAAACTACGGCGGAAACGCTCCAGCCGGAGGAGATGCGGGAAGAGATCGAGGAGATGGTGAGCGAAGCCATGGAGGACTTCCCATGGACGGAGAAAAATCTCCAGGAGCTGAACGAAGCGGTGCGGGCGATCTATCTGGAGTCGGAAAAAAGTATTGTTACGGTTGCCTCGATCCGCCAGGAAACCGACTGGTTTGATAATCCGATCTTAAGCACGGGACAGTACGCCGGGATCATTCTGGCCATCAACCCCAGCGAGGTCGTGATCCTGACTGGGGAAAAGGCGGTGGAGGAGGCGGATTCTCTGGGCGTTATCTTCGGGGATGGAAGCACGGCTTCCGTAGAGGTAAAGCAGCGGGATACGATCGCCGGCATGGCGGCGATCCGCGTAAAGACGGCGGACATCGGCGAGCAGACGTTAAACTGGATCCAGGCGGCCAGCCTGGGAAATTCGTATTCGGTCCGGCCCGGCGATATGATCCTTGCCGTAGGAAGTCCCACCGGCCACGTTCATTCCGTGATCACCGGCATGATCTCCTATGTTGCCAAGGGCGTACAGGTGGCTGACGGTCAGACGCGGATGTTATATACGGATTTTGACGGAGACGGCGACCGCGGAGTTTTTCTTTTAAATCTTTCCGGGCAGCTGATCGGCTGGGTAACGGAGCAGATGGAGGCGGAAGAAACGGCCGGAGCGTCGTTGGCGATGCCGATTTCCGAATATAAATGGATGCTGGAGCAGTTAAGCAACGGGGTTTCCATTCCCTACTTTGGAATCCTGGGCCAGGATGTAAGCGACTCCATGCTGGGCGACGGGATCCCGCGGGGAGTGTACATTACGGAATCCATCGCGGACGGGCCCGCGTACAGCGCCGGGATCCAGAGCGGCGACATCTTAGTCCGCTTCGGGGATCAGGACATCAGCTCTCTTAGAGAGTTCCAAGGATGTATGGAAGAAACGAAAAGCGGAGATACGGTTTCCGTGGTAATCCGAAGAAAATCCATTGATGAATATCGGGAAATTGAATATGATGTAGTGATCGGAGCCAGGTAATCTGCCTGGCTCGGCATTTGAGGGAGGACAGAAATGAAATTTATCGAGACATTCCGGGAAGGAATGCATGTATCGGATGTATATTTATGCAAGACAAAGCAGATCGCGCTGACCAAAAACGGAAAAGAATACGGCTCGCTGAACCTGCAGGATAAAACGGGAACCGTGGACGCGAAGATCTGGGAGTTGAATTCTCCTGGAATCAACGAGTTTTCGGCGATGGACTATGTGTTTGTGGACGCGGACGTCACCGTTTTCCAGGGGCAGTTTCAGCTGAATGTTAAGCGGATCCGCCGCGCGGATGAAAATGAATACCGTCCGTCCGACTATCTGCCGGTAACGGCGAAGGACGTTAAGACCATGCATCATGAGCTGGTTCAGTATATTACGACGATCCGGAACGAAAACCTTCGGAAGCTGGCCGCCGGATTTTTTATGAACGACGCGGCGTTTATCAAGGAATTCTGCGCCCATTCCGCGGCCAAAAGCGTCCATCACAGCTTTGTAGGCGGCCTTTTGGAGCATACCTTAAGCGTAGTCAAGATGTGCGATTATTTCTGCAAGCAGTATCCGGCGCTGAACCGGGATCTGCTTTTGACCGCCGCGATGTTCCATGATATTGGAAAAACAAAGGAGCTGTCTTCGTTCCCGGAGAACGATTATACGGACGAGGGCCAGCTGGTGGGACATATTATTATCGGCGCGCAGATGGTGACGGAACAGATCCGGACGATCCCGGGATTCCCGAAGAAGCTGGAGAACGAGCTGATCCACTGCATCCTCGCCCATCATGGGGAGCTGGAATACGGCTCGCCGAAAAAACCGGCGCTGATCGAGGCGCTGGCGCTGAATCTGGCAGACAACGCGGACGCCAAGCTGGAAACCATGTCGGAGATTTTGAAAGGCGCCGGAGACAACATGGGCTGGCTTGGGTATAACCGGTTTATGGAGAGCAATGTGCGGCGGACGGGAGAACCGTAGAAGGCCGCGGGCTAAAATATATGAATTTTTACGGATAAATTATAAAAAACTCTTGACATTTCTAAAATTTTGATTAAAATAAGTTTCATTCAATAAAAAAATGCTATGAACAGGATACGACTTTTCAAAAACACTTTTTCAGAGACCTGCCGGGCGGTGCGAGGCAGGAAAGAATTTGAAAGGCCATCCCCTGGAAGCAGCCCGGGCGAACGAAGGATCAAGTAGCCTGAGACGGAAATCCCTCCGTTAACGGGGAACGCATTCATCAGTGCTGGAGGAGAGCGATGAGGATGCGGGCTGAGTGACCGGTATTCCGGTAATTGAAGTGGTAACGCGGAGGAACTATATTAGCCTTCGTCTTCTGACAGAGTAATCTGCGGGGGACGGAGGCTTTTTGTTTTGTACCGGGACGGTCTCGGCAGCAGTTGAATGTTGTGAAAAATCTGTGTCAAAGGAGTGAAGAAGTATGAACACATTGGTAATTGTTCTGATCGCGGCTGTGTGTCTGTTGGGAGGCTATACGCTTTATGGACGCTGGCTGGCCAAAACCTGGGGGATCGATCCGAAGGCCAAAACCCCCGCTTATACCCATGAGGACGGACAGGATTATGTTCCTACGGATGGATGGACCGTGTTTGCCCATCAATTTTCGTCCATCGCAGGAGCCGGCCCTGTAACCGGCGCGATCCAGGCAGCTGCTTTTGGATGGCTCCCGGTTCTTCTCTGGATCCTGGTGGGAGGCATTTTCTTCGGAGCGGTGACGGATTTCGGCGCGCTGTATGCCAGCGTGAAGAACGAAGGGAAGTCCATGGGCCTGCTGATTGAAAAGTACATCGGCAGGACGGGAAGAAAGCTGTTTCTTGTTTTCTGCTGGCTGTTTACGTTGCTGGTGATCGCCGCGTTCGCGGATATGGTGGCGGGAACCTTTAACGCTTATGTTGTGACAGACGGTGTTGCGGAGCTTTCAGCAGCGGCGCAGGTGAACGGAGCCGCCGGAACGATTTCCATTTTGTTCATCTTCCTGGCCATGCTGTTTGGCGTGATCCAGAAAAAGTTTCATCTTACAGGAGCTGCTGAGGCGGCTGTGGGCCTGCTCTGTACGCTGGCAGCCCTTGGAATCGGCATGATGTTCCCGTTGATCGGCGGAAACAATGCCTGGATCGCATTTACGTTTGCTTACATCTTTTTTGCGTCGGTGCTGCCGATGTGGCTTTTAAAGCAGCCCCGGGATTATATGACCACCTTTATGTTCGCGGGCATGATCATCGGCGCGGTTGTTGGAATCGTTGTGGCTCATCCGTCTATGAACCTTCCGGCTTATACCGGATTTAACAACGCCAGCCTTGGAAACCTGTTCCCGATCCTGTTTGTAACAGTTGCGTGCGGAGCGGTATCCGGATTCCACAGCCTGGTTTCCTCCGGAACCTCATCGAAGACGGTGGCGAACGAAAAGGATATGCTGAAGGTTGGATATGGCGCGATGGTTCTGGAAAGCCTTTTAGCGGTACTGGCTCTTTGTGTTGCCGGCGCGGCTGCGGCTGCGGACGGAACGGCCGCGGCGGGTACGCCCTTCCAGATTTTCTCCGCCGGCGTCGCCGGACTTCTGGAAATGTTTGGAGTTCCGATCTATGTTGCTCAGTGCTTTATGACGATGTGCGTGTCGGCGCTGGCGCTGACCAGCCTGGACGCGGTTGCCCGTATCGGAAGAATGTCCTTCCAGGAAATGTTCAGTGTGGATGATATGGAAAATGCGGAAGGCTGGAGAAAGCTTCTCTGCAATAAATATTTTTCAACGATCATCACTCTGGCCTGCGGATATGTTCTTACCAGAATCGGCTATTCCAATATCTGGCCGCTGTTTGGAAGCGCAAACCAGCTGTTAAGCGCTCTGGTTTTGATCACGCTCTGCGTTTTCTTAAAGGTGACTGGCCGGGAGAACCGGACGCTGTTCCCGCCGCTTTTGATCATGCTCTGCGTGACGTTTACGGCCCTGGTTCAGAGAAGCATCGGCCTTGTTCAGGCGTTCAGCGCGGGAACCGGCACGATGATGGTCGAAGGGCTTCAGCTTTTGATCGCGGTCCTTCTTATGATCCTTGGCGTTACGATCGTAGTAACGTCTGGAAAAGAACTGCTTAATAAAAAGGCGGAAACTAAAGCAGCTGGAAAATCCGGACTGCAGGCAAGCGGAGACTGATCTTGTAGAGGCTATGGAGCTGCTGCAATGCTCATTTGGAGCTTTGCGGCGGCTCTTTTTATATGTTGCAAAGAGAGGGCGGATTCCGCTATACTATATTCGTGGGAGAGGCTGCCACGAAAGTGTTTTGCGCGGAGGGAATGAGCGGTTGGCGATGGAAATAAAAAAGAATGAAAAATTCACAGTGAGAATCGAGGACATGAGCGATACCGGAGCCGGAATCGGAAAGGTGGACGGCTATACCTGGTTTATCAAGGACGCCTTGATCGGCGATGTGGTGGAGGCGTCCGCCATGAAAATGAAGAAAAATTATGGATATGCCCGGCTGGTCCAGGTGTTAAAACCGGCGCCCGGCAGGATCCCGGCCCGGTGTCCGGCGGCCCGGGCCTGCGGCGGATGTCAGCTGCAGGAGCTTTCCTATGAAGAGCAGCTGAAATTTAAAGAAAATAAAGTTTATAATCATTTGCGGCGGATCGGCGGCCTGGAGCATCTGTACCGTTCGCAGGATAGAGAGAGGGCGGCTGGGGATCCGGACGCGGTTGTTATGGAACCGATCATCGGTATGGAACATCCCTGGAGATACCGCAATAAGGCCCAGTACCCGATCGGCACGGACCGGAACGGGCGGCTGACGGCGGGATTTTTTGCCGGACGCACTCATTCGCTGATTCCGATACCGGATCAGGACTGCCTTTTGGGGTGCGAAGAAAACAAGAAGATATTAAAAGCGGTTTTAAGCTTTATGAATGAGAACCGGATCTCTTCTTATAATGAAGAAACGCATACGGGGCTGGTGCGCCATGTACTGATCCGCAAAGGCTTTTCCAGCGGTCAGCTGCTGGTGTGCCTTGTGATCAATGGGAAAAAACTGCCGCATCAGGAACGGCTTGTAGAAATGCTCGCGGCGCTGGGAGCAGACAGTATTTCTCTTTCGATCAATCAGGAAAAAACCAATGTGATCATGGGAACGGAGATCGTAAACCTGTATGGCCCGGGATATATTGAGGATGATATCGGCGGGATCCGTTTCCGGATTTCTCCGCTGTCGTTCTTCCAGGTCAATCCAAAACAGACGGAGCGGCTTTATGGGACGGCGCTGGAATTTGCGGGCCTTACGGGCGGAGAGACGGTCTGGGACTTGTATTGCGGAATCGGTACGATTTCCTTGTTTTTAGCGCAGAAGGCGGGGAAGGTGTACGGGGTGGAGATTATTCCGCAGGCTATTGAGGACGCCCGCGAGAATGCCCGAAACAACGGATTTCAGAATGTCGAGTTTTTTGTGGGGAAAGCGGAGGAGGTTTTGCCGGAGCAGTATGAAACGAAGCAGATCCATGGGGATGTGATCGTCGTAGACCCGCCCAGAAAAGGATGCGATCAGGCTTGTCTGGACACGATCGTAAAAATGCGGCCGGAGCGGGTGGTTTATGTCAGCTGCGACTCCGCGACGCTGGCGAGGGATGTGAAGTATCTGGGGCAGTTTGGGTACGAGGTGAAGCGGGTGCGGCCGGTGGATATGTTCGGTTGGTCGGTGCATTGTGAATGTGTCGTGAGGTTGGAGAGGAAAATCTTAAAGAGTAAGAAGTGATTTTTATGTTGTCATTTATATTGCCATTATATCGCCATTTTTAAGGCGATATAAATTTAAACCCATCGAAATCGAGGGGGTTAGAGCAGCAAATCGAGAGAATCATTTAAAATGACGAATGGGAGTTCTATGCAATGGCTGATTTGAAAGATGAATTAAGCATACGCTCAAGTGCAGCTGAATATCTGACCTATGTTGCATCAGTCGGAGACGAAACAAGCAGCATAGAGATGCGTTATGACGATGAGAATATCTGGCTGACGCAGAAAATGATGGCGGCTTTATATGATGTAGATATAAGAACAATCAATTATCATGTAAAGAAGATTTTTAAGATAGCGAGCTGCAGGAGGATTCAGTTATTCGAAAATTTCGGATAACTGCAGAGGATGGAAAAACATATAACACGAATCATTATTCGTTGGAGGTGATCGTCAGTTGAACAAAGATCCGTTTCAAAAATATATTAGGGAGTCAGAACCGGACAAACGGGACAAGGGATACGCATGGCATACGGCCATCGGGCTGCAGGCAGTGGACGGACTGAAGACATCGGAATATCTGACGCGCACTGCTGTCCGTAATATCGAGGGTGAGATATCGTTTGAAGAAGCAAATGCACTTTTGCAGTCATATTACGAGGAGAATCCTTCCCGTGAGGAGGAGGATCGAACGGAGGAAGCTGATAAGGTCGCAGTCAGAATAGCGGCTCTTCTTTCGGAGAAGGCGTTCAGCTTTACACCAAATGAATATCTTTCGATTCATAGAAAGCTGTTTGCCGGCATCTATCCGCAGGCAGGATGTATCCGAGATTACAATATAACGAAAAAGGAATGGGTACTTGATGGAGCGACAGTAATTTATGGCAGTGCCACAGAACTCAGAGCTACTTTGGATTATGATTTTTCGGAAGAGAAAAAGTTCTCCTACCGCAATCTTTCAATGGATGAAATCATTCATCATCTTGCAATATTCGTTTCAAGACTGTGGCAAATTCATGCATTTG
>DVFQ01000047.1 GCA_018713185.1 Candidatus Copromonas avistercoris (nom. illeg.)
CGGAAAAATGGCTGCATACTCATGTTTGGGGCGGGTACCAAATCCGGACCCTCTCCTGCAAGCAAGCTTGCGTCGAGTCTCCGCACTTGGTACCCTGGTATCTACATATTTCCCACAAATTGGTCTTTTAATACGGCGAAGCATTCGCGTACGCACAGGTGCAAAAACAGGACTGGGTCGGAGGGGACGCTGACGCTTCCCACGTTGGTAAAGCCGATGTTTCTGGCGATTGCTTTGGCTCTTAGGACATGGAAGTTGCTGGTCAGTACGCCGATGCGTACGGACGACTCGCTTTCCGGCGGGAGGGTGTAGCCGGATTCTCCCAGCAGCCGCTCCAGCGCCCGTCTTCGTTCGGCCTCTCTGGCGTCGATCAAAAGCTTGCTGTACACCAGATTTTCATAGGTGCTTTCCGACTGTTCTTCTTTCAGCATCTGATGCTCCGGCACGCCTTTGTCTTTTAGATAATCGTACATAATGGAGGCCTCCGACACATCCTCGCCTTCTCCTTTTCCTCCGGAAAGGATCAGGATCGTGTTGGGATGGCCCATGGCGTATTCATAGGCCGCGTCGATCCGGTACTGCAGCGACCGGCTCATTTTGTCTCCCTGTACCTTGGCGCCGAGAACGATCATATAGTTGACGTTGGGCGGCTTCCCGAAGGAAATCGACTGGAACGCCATAGCGGCCTCTACGATCACAAATACCGCAAAGAAAGCGGCCGCCACCGTAACCGCCGCCACCTCCAGCCTCAGCGGGATCCGCTCCTTAAAGCGCGGAAAAAGGAACGCGGCCAGCGCCATGAGGAATGAGCAGGCCGCAAGGACCAGCCAGATCCCGGAAAAGGCCGTTCCCGTGCCGGAATAAACCGCAATAATCCCATAATAGATCAGACAGCAAACGCCGGTTAATCCAAAAACAACCGCCACAGTTCCTCCTCCTTTCCGTATCCCGCAAACCCACTGCCGGCAGGCATCCCCGCCGGACGTGCTGCTTTACTCTTCCGGTGTGTTTTCCCGGTCCCGGATCCTTAAAATATCATATTTCTGCGCCGGTTCGCTTAAGGAAAGACGCAGCTTCTGCTTCGGATGGGGCGCGCTTTCCTGGCTCGTCCCATCTTCCGTAAAGATCCCCTCTACGCGGGCCAAAAGATTTCTTCCGTCCGGCTTCATGATCTCAATGGTCTCGCCCACAGAAAATTTATTCTTCTGCTCGATCTGGACAAGTCCGTCTTCTCCTACGTTTTCCACCGTGCCAAGATAGATATAATTCTTAATATAAGTGCTGTTTTTATAAATCTGCGCGTCTTCTCCCGGCTTTCCAAAGTAAAAGCCCGTCGTAAACTCCCGAGTGGTGCATTTCCCGATCTCCTCCCGGTACCACTCCAGATTGGAAAAATAAAGCTTCGGATCGTTTTGATAATCGTCAATGGCCTTCCGGTATGTTCGGGCTACCGTCGCCACATAAAGAGCGTTTTTCATCCGGCCCTCGATCTTAAAACTGTCGATACCGGCATCCAGCATCTCCGGGATATGCTCGATCATGCACAGGTCCTTGGAATTAAATAAAAAGGTCCCCCGCTCATTCTCATAGACCGGCATATATTCGCCCGGTCGGGTTTCTTCTACCACCGCGTAGTTCCAGCGGCAGGGATGGGTGCAGGCCCCCTGATTGGCGTCCCGTCCCGTAAAGAAATTACTTAAAAGGCAGCGGCCGGAGTAGGAAATACACATGGCCCCATGGATAAAGCTTTCAATCTCCATCTCCTCCGGGATATGCGCCCGGATCTCCTTAATTTCCTCCAGGGACAGTTCCCTAGCGGATACGACCCGCTTCGCCCCCAGCTCATGCCAGAATAAATAAGTTCCGTAGTTTGTATTATTGGCCTGGGTGCTGATATGGATCTCCATATCCGGCAGGACCCGCCTCGCAATGGCAAACACGCCGGGATCAGAAATAATGAGCGCGTCCGGGCCGATCGTCCGCAGCTCTCTGAAATATTCCTCCACGCCTGGAAGGTCCCGATTATGGGCGAAAATATTCGCGGTAATATAAACCTTCACGCCCCGGTTATGAGCGAAGGAAATCCCCTCCCGGATCTCGTCGTTGGTGAAATTTTTCGCCTTGGCCCGCAGGCCGAAGGCCTCTCCTCCCAGGTAGACCGCGTCCGCACCGTAGATCACCGCCGTTTTCAACGTATCCAGGCTCCCGGCTGGAATTAAAAGTTCCGTCTTTCTCATGTTTTCTCTCCTGATATCTCCAAACAGCCGCCGTTTGCTCTTTGCGGCGTCCGTCCCGGGCCGATCAAATGCCGCCCCGTTAAAAGCTTGCCTTCCCGGGCTTTCTCACGCTTAGCGCCACGCCGTCGCCCACCGTAAGCACCGCCGTTTCCAGCCCCTCATGATGCGTCAGCGCGTACAGATACTCCCGCATCCGTTCATGGATCGTCCGCTCCCGCCGCTCCACCGCGTAGCGGGATTCGATGATCGTCCCCTCCTGCAGGACATTGTCCGATACCAAAAGCCCTCCCGGCTCCAGAAGCCGCATCAAATGAGGAAGCCAGTTGAAATACTGTCCCTTGGCCGCGTCCATAAAGATAAAATCAAAGGAGCCGGAAAGGCCCGCGAGCAGTTCTCCCGCGTCCCCCTCCAGCAGCGTGATCCGTTGTTCCATTCCCGCCCGGCTGAAATTTTTCTTCGCCTCCGGGATTCGTTTTTCATACTTTTCAATAGTCGTGATATGCGCCGTCGCCGGCATCACCTGCGCCATAATAAGCGCCGAGTACCCCACCGCGGTCCCCACCTCCAGGATCCGCTCCGGCCTTTTTAAAAGAACCATGGTCTTTAAAAGAGCCGCGGTTTCCCGTTTTAGGATCGGGACTCTGGCCTTAATGGCCTCTTTCTCGATGGCGTCGCAAAGCGCCCCGTTTCCCGTATCCAGCGAATGAAGATACGCGGTAAGCCGGCCGTTTACGATCATTGGCCCGCCTCCGTTTCCGCCGCGGGAGCCTCTCTGAGGATCGCGATGATCTCTTTGGAGCTTTCGGACGTATTCAGTTCATAGGTTCCCGGCTGAACCTCATATTCATAAACCATCGCCTGGATCGTAAAGGCGCGGCTGTCCCGGATCAAACCGGCTTCCTCCAGGATTTCTCCCACCTCAGCCACCGTTTCATCCCCGTCAAGAACCACCGTCTTTCCTGTTCCCGGCTCCTCTTCCATTCCCGGCGAATAAAAAATACTATGGCCAAATTCATAGGCGCGCCGGACGCCGAGGATTAAAACCACCAGGATCAGAGCGTAAGCGATCAAGCGGCCTGAAAGGCCGATCACCATCATGCTGATCCGGTTGATTTCCCTCGTTACTCTGCTCATACTGCTCCTTTGCCGAAACTCTTAGACTGCCTTTGCTTATCCTGCCTTTTCCTATGCTGCCTTCCTCATCCAGCCTTTCGCTCTATACCTCCATGATGATCGGCAGGATCATCGGATTTCTCTTGATCCGCTTCCATAAAAAGTCGCTTAAGCTGTCGCGGATAATATTTTTGATCTTTCCCCAGTCGGAAACGTGATGCTCCAGGCAGTCCGCCACCGCCTGATCCACAATGGTCTGCGCCTCCTCCATCAGATCCTCCGACTCCCGCACGTACACAAAACCGCGGGATACAATATCCGGCCCCGAAAGGAGCTGGTTGGAATAACGCTCCAAAGCCATCACAACGATAATGATTCCATTCTGCGCCAGATTCTGACGGTCCCGCAGCACGATGTTTCCCACATCGCCGACCCCAAGGCCGTCTACCAGGACGCCGCCGGACTGGACATGATCCACCACCTCGGCCCCTTCCTCGCCGATCTCCAGAACGTCTCCGGACTGGAGCATGATAATATGATCCTTGGGGATCCCAAGGGACTGGGCCAGCTCCTTCTGCGCCATCCGGTGACGGTATTCGCCGTGGATCGGGATCGCGTACTTAGGATGCACCAGGGAGTACACCAGTTTGATCTCCTCCTGACAGGCATGGCCGGAAACATGAGTATCCTGGGAGATCACCGTCGCGCCCTTCATGGACAGCTCGTTGATCACGCGGGACACCGCTTTCTCATTTCCAGGAATCGGCGTAGAGCTTAAAACCACCACGTCCCTGGGGGTAATGGATACCTTTCTGTGGAGCGAGGACGCCATTCTGGACAGAGCGGCCATGGACTCGCCCTGGCTTCCCGTGGTGATCAGGACCGTGTCCTCCTCCTTATAGTTTTTCAGCTGCTCGATATCGATCAGCGTCCCCTCCGGGATATTGATATAGCCCAGCTCCTGGGCCGTTCCGATGACGTTTACCATGCTGCGGCCTTCGATGACCACCTTGCGGCCGTATTTGCACGCCGTATTGATCACCTGCTGCACCCGGTCCACATTGGACGCGAAGGTGGCCACAATGATCCGGTTCTGCCGGTGCTCGGAAAAGATCGCGTCAAAGGTCCGTCCCACGGTCCGCTCCGACATGGTAAAGCCGGGACGGATCGCGTTGGTAGAATCGCAAAGCAGCGCCAAAACGCCCTTTTTCCCCAGCTCCGCCAGTCTCTGAAGATCCGTCACATCGCCGAACACCGGCGTATAATCGATCTTAAAGTCGCCGGTATTCAAAATAATTCCCGCCGGAGTAAAGACCGCCAGCGCCGCCGCGTCCTCGATGCTGTGGTTCATTTTTATAAATTCCACCCGGAAGCATCCAAGGTTGATGGACTGTCCATGCTTTACCACCTTGCGCTTCACGGTTTTTAACATATTGTTTTCTTTTAATTTATGGTCGATCAGGCCGATCGTAAGCTTGGTGCCGTACACCGGCGCGTTGACCATTTTTAATACATAAGGCAGGGCGCCGATATGATCCTCATGTCCGTGGGTGATCACAAATCCCTTTACCTTATCGATGTTGTCGGTCAGATACGTCACGTCCGGGATTACCAGGTCGATGCCCAGCATATCGTCGCTGGGGAAAGCCAGGCCGCAGTCCATGACAATAATGCTGTCCTCGTACTCGATGGCAGTCATGTTCATTCCGATCTGCTCCAGGCCTCCTAAGGGAATCAGCTTGACCTTCTTATCCGTATTTTCTTTTTTGTCGTTTTTCACCATTCAAACCTCCGTTACCATTCCGTTCCATTTCTATAATTTCTTTCCATTGGTTTTTTCTGACCTGCATTCACGGCAAAGACCGTAAAGCTTCACTTCATGATCCGTAACCATAAAGCCCAGCTTTTCAAACACCTCCTGCTCCAGCGTATCCAAAAGATCCGTTTCCAGAGAATAGACCTTCCCGCATTTGGTGCAGATGGCATGATGATGACGGTGGCCGGAAGCTCCGCTTTCCCCGTTCAGCTCGTACCGGGCAAACCCGTCGTCAAAATCGACCTTATTGATCAGATGCAGATCCAAAAGGACCTGAAGAGTCCTGTATATCGTAGCAAGCTCGATTTCCGGACTGCTCTCTTTTGCCAGATCATAAATTTCTTCCGCAGTCAGATGGGAATCGGGATGCGAAGCCAGGATATTCATCACCATTAGCCGCTGGCTCGTTACCTTCAGGCCGCTTTCGCGCAAAAGCTCCTTTACCTTTTCCTCATTCATTCCCTCACCCCTGCTTCTTATTTCCGCTCCAGATCCACATCCTCCAGGAGCTCTTCAAAAATCTTCATCAGCCCTTCCAGCTCATCCTCGTCCTCCACAAATTCATAAAGGGCTTCCGTATCCTCCGCGCCCGACATATCCTTTAAGATATAGCAGTCGCCGTCTTCATCCTCGTCTCCCTCCGTCACCAGAAGGTAATTTACGCCGTTGAGCTTCGTCTCCTCCACCACATAAAAGGGCAGTGTCTGCTCGTCGTCCACCAGCATGATCTTTCTTTCTTCCGTCATGATTCCTTCTCCTGTTCTTCTTTTCCGGAGTCCATCTGCAGGCGGTCCAGATACCCCTGCAGGATCAAACAGGCGGCCACTTTATCGATCACCGCCTTCCGGTTCTCTCTCCGGACTCCCTGTTCCATCAATACCTGTTCGGCAGCAACTGTCGTAAGGCGCTCATCCCAATAAATCACCGGCAGTCCTGTACGGCGATTTAAAAGCTCTCCAAAAGAGCGGGTTTTCTCCACCCGTTCTCCCTCTGTGTTATTCATATTCTTGGGAAGTCCCAGAACGATCTTGGAAACACCGTAAAAAGAAATCAGCTCCTCGATCCTGGCGCAGGTTTTCCTGAGCTTGTTCTCTTCCTTCCGTTCTATGGTTTCCACGCCCTGGGCCGTAAAAAGCAGCTCGTCGCTTACGGCGACTCCAACTGTTTTCGATCCAAAATCCAGTCCCAGTATCCTCATGCCATCCATTCCTGTCCGTTTTTTTCCATGAAAAAATCAGCTGGCCTTCCCCAACTGTCCCTTCGGCGGCCAAAACCTCCCGGCATGCTTTCCCCCTGTTTTCGCATACCCCGGCCGGCCGCGCCTGCCTTTTCCACTTACCGGATCCTTCGTGCCCGTCCTACTTAAGCCTGGTTTCAATATAGTTTTCCATCAGCTCTTCCAGAATCTCATCACGCTCTACCTTCATAATCAGGCTTCTGGCTCTTTTATGGCTGGTAATGTAGGTCGGATCTCCGGACATGATATACCCTACGATCTGATTCGTAGGATTATACCCTTTTTCCGCCAAAGCTTCATACACTTCCCGCAGGACCTGGCTGACTTCCAGCTTTTTTTCCTCTTGTACTGCCTTAAAATACTGCGTATTACTGATATCGCCCATAATTGTCCTCACGTCCTTTAGTTGCTTCTTATTATTCTACCCTAATTTTTTGCTTTCTGCAAGGAAAATGATCTCGTCTGTCAGAAAATTTTTCAGCGTGCCGGTATAGAAGGTGTTTTTAAGCCCGGCTGCCTCGCCTTCTTTTATGGGAACCGCTCCTTTCACATATTCCTTCGTATGCCCGATCATGTAGGTCTGTCCCCCGATCACCGCTGGCTCCTCCAGAAGAAGCTCCGCCTGCTTTCCCAAAAAGGAGGCGCGGTACTCCTTGGACATTTCCGCCTCCAGCTTAAGAAGGGCGGCGCTCCGCTTTGTCTTTACCGGCTCCGGAATCTGATCCGGCATACGGTCCGCCCTGGTTCCCGCCCGTCTGGAATACTTAAATACGTGCATCTCATAAAAATGAACGGTTTTCAAAAATTCCTGCGTCTGTTCAAATTCTTCCTCTGTTTCTCCCGGGAAGCCGACGATCACATCCGTCGTAATAGCCGGATTGGAAAAGCAATTCCTTAGGATCTGGCAGCGCTCCAAATACTCCTCACAGGTATAGTGGCGGTTCATCCGATTTAAGGTCTCGTCGCAGCCGCTTTGAAGGGAAAGATGGAAATGCGGGCAGATCTTTTCCATCCCCGCCAGGGCAGAAGCGAATTCCTCCGTAATGATCCGTGGCTCTAAGGAGCCGAAACGGATCCGTTCGATTCCGTCGATCCCATGGATCCGCCGGATCAGAGACAGCAGATCGGTTCCATCCTGGAAGTCCATCCCGTAAGAGCTTAAATGGATTCCCGTAAGCACCGCCTCCCGGTATCCCTCGGACGCTAAGCGGCGCACCTCCGCCTCCACATCCTCCGGCCTCCGGCTCCGGACCCGTCCTCTGGTATAGGGAATGATGCAGTAGCTGCAGAACTGATTGCAGCCGTCCTGGACCTTGATAAAGGCTCTGGTATGCTCCGTCTGACGGGCGATGTGAAGAGGCTCATATTCCTGGGTCCCGGAAATATCGATCACCGATTCCCCCTCTTCCTTTCCCGCAAAGAAATTCTCCAAAAGAGGAACCAGCTCCGCTTTTTTATTGTTCCCGATCACTAGATCCACGGCCCCGTCCGCCTTCAGCGTTTCCGCCGCCGCCTGGACATAGCAGCCGGCGGCGACCACGGCCGCCTTCGGATTTCTGGCCTTGGCCCGGTGGAGCATCTGGCGGGACTTCTTATCCGCCACATTGGTGACTGAGCAGGTGTTTACCACATAAACATCCGCTTCGTCCTCAAAATCCACGATCGTATAGCCGGCCTTTTCTAAAAGCTCCTGCATCGCTTCTGTTTCATAAGCGTTCACCTTGCACCCCAGATTGTGCAGCGCTGCTCTTCTCATTCCTTCACTCTCCTGCAATGATTTCCGGAGCGTAGCGGCGTTTTTTCTGGCCCCAATGTCCGGAAAGTAA
>DVFQ01000048.1 GCA_018713185.1 Candidatus Copromonas avistercoris (nom. illeg.)
TATTTTCTTAATTTTTAACCGCCGTTTACCGGCGGCTCCATTCCTCAACAATACTTTTTGAAAGGAACAGACCATGCGGACTGATTGGAACGGAAAACCCTATTATTCTCTGGATTTTTACCTGCGGGAAACCTTTGGAAGAAAGGTATATAAACTGGCGTTAGACGGGGGAATGAGCTGTCCCAACCGGGACGGGACCGTGGGCGTCGGAGGGTGCATTTTCTGCAGCGAAGGCGGCTCCGGCGAATTTGCCGCAAAGAGGACCGGCTCATTAAAAGAACAAATAGAAAGCGCGAAGGCACTGGTAAGCAGAAAAATCCGGGACGATCAACCTCTTTACATCGCCTATTTCCAGTCCTATACCAATACCTACGCGCCTTATTCTTATCTGGAATCCCTATTTTCGGAAGCCATCTCTTTTCCGGAGATCTGCGGCCTCTCCATCGGCACAAGGCCCGACTGCCTCCCCGCAGAAACCATCCGGCTCCTCTCCTCTTTAAACCGGAAGAAACCGGTGTGGGTCGAGCTGGGCCTCCAGACCATCCACGAGGACACCGCCCGCCGGATCCGCCGGGGCTATCCGCTTCCGGTATTTGAAGACGCCTTCCGGCGCTTAAAAGAAGCCGGCCTTCCCGTTATCGTCCATGTGATCCTGGGCCTTCCCGGGGAGACCAAGGAGCAGATGTTAGAAACCGTGCGGTATCTTTCCAATCTAAGGATCGACGGGATCAAGCTGCAGCTGCTCCACGTACTGAAAGGCACCGATCTGCTGCCTCTTTACGAGGCCGGCGCCTTTCAAGTTCTTTCCCTTCCGGAATATTTAGAGCTGTTGGGGGACTGTCTTCGCATCCTGCCCCAGGAGACCGTCATCCACCGGCTAAGCGGAGACGGCCCCAAGCGGCTCCTTTGCGCGCCCTTATGGAGCGCCGATAAGCGGATGGTCCTAAATTCGATCCACCGGTATCTGAAGGAACAGCAGATCTACCAGGGAATGGATGTTCCAAAAACCGCCCCTACCAAAACAGCTGATCTTCCTTCGGCTCCGTAAAGTTTTCCTCCAGCATCGCCACATGGGACAAAAACGCCGGATCGTCAAAATAGCGGGCATGATCGGGGCAGGAACGGATACATGCCTGACATTTAATGCAGATGCCTGGCACATCGGAAACATCCTGCGGATTGATGGAACCCATGGGACATACGTTCGCGCAGGTTTTGCAGCCGGTACATTTTTCCGGATCCACCTTGGATTTCGCCTTCAAAAACTTTGCCGGCTGCCCGTCGGTTCCCTTGGGAACATAATACGGCGCGGCCGCGTCGCCCGGAACCGAAACCGGAGCCGGGATTTCCTTTGCGCTAAGCAGCTTTTCTGCCGTCTCTTCCGCCAGCTTTTCCGCCTGTTTTAAGTCCTCCCCATTCGGGCGTCCGAAGGCCAGACGGTCCGTGAACGCATGGCGGCAGGCAAAGGCTCCCGCGGAAACGGTATGGAACCCGTTCTGCTCCAGGACAGCGCAAAGCTCCGCCAGGGAATTATCAAAATTCCGGTTTCCGAAGGTTACGATCGCCGCCGCCAAGGCTCCGTTTCCTTTTATCTGCTCCTGCACATAGGGCAGGATCTTATTGGGCAGTTTTCCCGCATAGGTGGGCGTTCCGATCACCACCAGATCCTGCGGGCCAAATTCCATCCCCTTTTCTCTCGCCGCCGGAAGCGTAAAATCGATGGCCGATAACGGACAGTCAAGTTTCTTTGCAAGACCTTCGGCAGCCGCCGTTACGACCGTCTTTGTATTTCCTGTCGCGCTCCAATAAACGGACCAGACCCGTTTAATGTTCATATTCTCTCCTCCTTGCTGAAAGCCCTTTTCTCTATTTTCCCCCTCGGAGTATTCTCCTCCTCGGGGTATTCTCCTCTATGGAGTATTCTCCTCCACGGGATGTTTTCCTCCATGGGCCATTTTCCCCAAGGAAACCTCCAACGGTTTCCCATGGAAGAAAAGCGGATACGGCAGCTGCCGCACCCGCTTTTTCATTCTGATTCAAACCGTTTCTTTCCGGTTCAAGCCGTTTCTTATAACTGGGGACCAGCGGCAACCAGTGCCTTTCCGGCCTCATTGTTCTCATACTTGGCAAAGTTCTTAATGAATCTTCCAGCAAGATCCTTCGCCTTCGCCTCCCACTCGGAAGCGTCCGCGTAAGTATCGCGGGGATCCAGGATACCGGAATCTACGCCCGGAAGCTCCGTCGGAACTTCGATATTAAAGTACGGGATCTTCTTGGTGGGAGCGTTAAGGATGTCTCCGTTTAAGATCGCGTCAATAATTCCGCGGGTATCGCGGATCGAGATTCTCTTTCCGGTTCCGTTCCATCCGGTATTAACCAGATACGCCTTGGCTCCGCTCTCGTTCATTCTCTTAACCAGCTCCTGCGCATACTTGGTCGGATGCAGCTCCAGGAACGCCTGTCCAAAGCAGGCGGAGAAGGTGGGAGTCGGCTCCGTAATGCCGCGCTCGGTTCCCGCCAGCTTAGCGGTGAATCCGGACAGGAAGTAATACTGCGTCTGCTCCGGAGTCAGGATCGATACGGGCGGCAGTACGCCGAAGGCATCTGCAGATAAGAAGATCACGTTCTTTGCTGCGGGAGCGGCGGAAACCGGACGAACGATGTTCTGAATATGATCGATAGGATAGGATACGCGGGTATTCTCGGTAACGCTCTTATCCGCGAAATCGATCTTTCCATTCTCGTCCAGGGTTACATTCTCAAGAAGAGCGTTTCTCTTGATCGCGTTGTAAATATCGGGCTCGGACTCCTTGTCCAGGTTGATGACCTTCGCATAGCAGCCGCCCTCGAAGTTAAAGACGCCGTTATCGTCCCAGCCATGCTCGTCGTCACCGATCAACAGACGCTTCGGATCCGTAGACAGGGTCGTCTTACCAGTTCCGGACAGACCGAAGAAGATCGCCGTATTCTCGCCGTTCATATCCGTATTGGCGGAGCAGTGCATGGAAGCGATGCCCTTCAACGGCAGATAGTAGTTCATCATCGAGAACATACCCTTCTTCATCTCTCCGCCGTACCAGGTGTTGATGATCACCTGCTCGCGGCTGGTGATATTGAAGACAACGGCAGTCTCGGAATTTAATCCCAGCTCCTTGTAGTTCTCAACCTTTGCCTTGGATGCGTTGTACACAACGAAATCCGGCTCAAAGTTCGCAAGCTCCTCTTCGGAGGGCTGGATAAACATATTTTTTACAAAATGAGCCTGCCATGCCACTTCCATAATAAAACGGATCGCCATGCGGGTGTCCTTATTGGCGCCGCAGAACGCGTCTACAACGTAAAGCTTTTTGTTGCAAAGCTCTTTTATGGCGATCTCTTTTACCGCCTTCCAGGTCTCCTCGGACGCCGGATGGTTGTCGTTCTTATACTCGTCGGAAGTCCACCATACCGTATCCTTGGAATTCTCATCCATAACGATAAATTTGTCTTTGGGGGAACGTCCCGTATAAATACCGGTCATTACGTTCACAGCGCCCAGCTCGCTGACCTGTCCCTTTTCATACCCCTCAAGGCCCGGCTTGGTCTCCTCTTCAAACAAAAGCTCGAAAGAAGGATTATGAACGATTTCCGTTGTCCCCGTAATGCCATACTTGGTTAAATCAATCGAAACCATATACCTTTACCTCTCTTTATTATTTTTCGCGGGAATCCGCTTCTACCCTAATTATACATGATAACGAGATTAAAGCAACCTAATTTCGCCCAGTTTATTTTTTAACGATTCTCCGCTTCTTTCTAAAGCGTTACGATGATCCCGCCGTCGTTGGCGTACACCGTGGCGAGTCCCGCCGTTTCCGTAATAATGGCCTCCTTAAACGGCGCCATCTCGCACATCTTCTGCTTTACGTATTCCGCCCGCTCCGGCGCGTTGCAGTGGGAAATCACCAGGCGCTTTCCTTCCGTCGCGCCTCCGTTCTTTACCGCCGTCTCCGTCATTCTCTGGAGGGCCTTCTGGATTCCTCTGGCCTGATCCAGCTTGATGATCACGCCCTTTTCCGCGCTCATGACCGGCTTAATGTTTAACTTTGTGGCAAAGAAGGCCTGAAGACCGGTGAGCCTTCCATTTTTCCGCAGCGTATCCAGCGTTTCCAAAACGAAATACGTTTTCATTTCGTCTCTGTATTTTAACGTCTCCGCCACTACCTCGTCGAAGGACAAGCCCTGCTCGCAAAGCTCCCGGATCTTTAAGGCGATGTTTACCTGTCCGCAGGAGGCGGACTGGGAATCGATCACCGCGATATTCTTCTTTCCATATTCTTCTTCATAGAGAGACTTCGCGAGAACCGCGCTGTTGTAGCTGCCGCTTAAGGGCCCGGAGATCGTAATTACAAACACGTTGGGTTCCTCGCAGCAATACGCCTCCTTAAACATTTCCGGCGACGGACACGCCGACTTGGCGCATTCCGGGCTTTCTCTTACGATCTTTAAAAATTCCTTTTGATCGAAGCTTTCATCGTCCACAAACTGGCGGTCTCCCACCATAAGAGTAAAGGGGATCAGCGTATAAACCGGATCCTTCCTCATTTCTTTTGTCAGGTCCAGACAGCTGTCCCCTATAATCTTATACTTCATACCGCTTCCTCCAGATATCTTTTGACATCATCCGTGTCTTTATGATGTAGTAATGATTACTATATATTATAGAGTCCCCTCTGAAGAAAGTCAAGATTTTCTAACGGATTTATAAAGCAGGCCAGTCCGCCGGAAATTCCCGGCGGCCTGGCGGCATGCTTCTTCGCAACTATGATCCGGCGGCCTAGCGGTACGCCTCTTCGTAAATATAATCCGGCGCGCAATAAACGATATCGCCGTCCTTTAACGTCATCTCCGGCTTTAAGATCCGGTCTGCCTCAAAAGCGCTGCCCTTCCAGTCTCTCCAGGGCTGGTGAACGTCAAGCCAGCTAAAGATCGCCACATCGGCTCTGGCTCCCTCGCTTAAGCAGCCGATCTGCCCCTCCATCTTCATAAGCTTCGCAGGAGCGCTGGCCGCCATCTCCACCACCTTCGCAAGGGGAATCCCCATGGCCACGTAACGGGACATCAGGTTCGGCAGAGAAAAGATCGGCCGGCGGTACGTGCTGGCCAAAACCAGATCCGTACTGCAGAAATCGGCGATAAAGCCCTGTTCCTTCGCCTTTCGCATTACGTCGAAGTCTCCATGCTTGCGTCCCTCGGCCGTGTCAAACAGGATCCCTCTCTTTCTTGCTTCCCGCACGCAGTCGTAAAGGCGGCCGTTTTCGTCGATAATGGTATTTTTCACGCCCTGATAAACATGTTCAAAAATATCTCCGGGACGAAGCAGGTTTAAAACCTCGCAGGTGGGAACCGGGATATTGGTGCAGTGGACCTCTACCGGACAGCCGATTTTCTCCGCGATGGCAACCGTCGCCTTCAAAGGCTCGATTCCCAATCCCTCGGCTAATTCCTCGCTCTGGCAGATCTTAAGTCCCAGGATGTTGTCCCGGTTCTCATCATAGATCCGAGCCATTTTCTCCGGATTAAAATACTTCGGATCAATGTTCTCATGGTAACTGGTCGTAGCCAGGCCCGCGGAGCAGACCTGCAGAAAGCTTTTAATAGTAACCTTACTCTGTTCGATCACAGACTTTCTGAACATCCGGTAGTTTGAAACACCGGCGGTCGCGTCTACCGCGCTGGTAACGCCTGTGGGAAGGTATGCGAGATCCGGATAAATACCGATGTCCGTTCCCTCGGCAAACATATGGGCATGAGAATCGATCAGGCCCGGAAAAACATAGCGCCCTGCCGCGTCAATCACATGCCGCGCCGGTTCGCCCTCCTCATAATGAGCGATCTTCCCATTATATACCGCAACCGGACGCACCTCGTCCACGCCGTTTGCCGGGTCGATCACATGTCCGTTGATAATCAATAAATCAAGCATTTCCTATCCCTCCATGATTGATAAAACGATCTTATGAAGACATCTGGCCCCGGATATATCCAAGGATCATTGCCAGAACCGTCGCCACCGCCGCCACGGTGCT
>DVFQ01000049.1 GCA_018713185.1 Candidatus Copromonas avistercoris (nom. illeg.)
GAAGAAACAACTGCAGCAGAGACAACTGCAGCAGAGACAACGGAGGCAGAAACAGATACAGCAGAAACGTCCTCAGATGACTCAGCCGCAGCAGATGCGGAAACAACGGCGGCGGAGACGGATGACGCAAAAACCCGTATTGTGGTGGATCATACTGGAAAAGAAATTGAGCTTCCGGCAGAGATAGATCGCATCGTTATTTCTTCAATCCTTCCGCTTCCGTCTGTGTACTGCTTATTTGAAGGCTCTGCGGAGAAGCTTGTAGGGATGCATCCTTCTTCCATGGCGGCGGCGGAAAACTCAATCCTTCCAAAGGTGATGCCGGATATCCTGGAAGTAAATACAGACTTCCTCCAGGGAGATGAGATCAATGTGGAAGAACTTATGAATCTGGATCCGGACGTTGTATTTTACAGCGCGGATAATACGGCTGAATATGAAAAGATTTCTTCCGCAGGGATTCCGGCTGTTGGATTTTCTACGTCTAACTGGGATTATGACTGCGTCGCTACTTTTGAAAATTGGGTGAAGCTTCTGGGAGAAGTTTTAGACCAGGAGGATAAAGCTGCCGGTATCGCTGAATACGGACACCAGGTTTATGATGAGGTTCAGGCGACGCTTTCCGCTGCAGGCGAAATCGAAAAGCCAAGGGTGCTGATCCTTTTTAATTATGCCAATGGCGTAATTAAGACGTCCGGCAGCAATTTCTTCGGCGAATACTGGATTGAAGCAACCGGCGGCGTCAATGTTGCATCCGAATTGAGCGGAACTCCCGAGATTAACATGGAACAGATTTATGAGTGGAATCCGGATATTATCTATATTACGAATTTCAGCCCGTATCAGCCGGAGGATCTTTATAACAATACGATAGAGGGACATGATTGGAGTACGGTGAAGGCGGTACAGGAGAAGAAGGTTTATAAATATCCTCTGGGGATGTACCGCTGGTTCCCGCCGGCATCCGATACGCCGCTGGTGCTGAAATGGATGGCTCAGATGAATCAGCCGGAATTGTTTGCGGATGTCGATATGGAAGAGGAAGTGCGCTCTTATTATAATGAATTTTATCATGTTGAGCTGACAGATGAGGAGATCGACCAGATTTTTCATCCGGCCAGCGAAGCGTCCGGACTGAGCAAATAAGAAAGGACAGTCCATGATGGAGCAGACAGCAAAAAGACATCGCAGGATGAACTTGTTGATTTTTCTAATGCCGTTTTTGGCCGTTGTATTTTGCATCGGCATTGGCCGGTATCATATTACGCCGCTTGAGTCGTTAAAAATCCTGATATCTCCGTTTACAGGCATGGAAGCGGATGCCCAAGCCTGGTCCGTTATTTTTCGTGTCCGGCTTCCGAGGATTCTTTTAGCGTTGGCGGTGGGAATGGGATTATCCATTTCCGGGGCTTCTTTTCAAGCATTGTTTTCCAATCCTTTGGCGACTCCCGATACTCTGGGAGTCGCTACAGGAGCTTCTTTCGGGGCGGTATTGGCTCTTTTATTTACGAGCAATATTCTGATCGTTCAAGTATCGGCCTTGCTTATGGGGCTTTTGGCACTGGCGGGTACTTGTTTGATCAGCCGCCTAAATGGAAAGTCCAGTATTTTAATGGTAGTTTTAGGTGGAATGGTGGTCTCGTCATTGTTCCAGGCGCTGGTTTCTTTGGTAAAATATGTGGCAGATCCAGAGGAGGAGCTGCCGGCTATTACCTATTGGCTGATGGGAAGTATGTCGAGAGCAACTTATCAGGGACTTCTTGTGGGGCTTCCATTTATCCTGATCGGCGCCGGAATCTTGTTTTTGCTGCGCTGGAGGCTGAATATTCTTTCGCTGCAGGAGGATGAGACAAAGGCGCTGGGAATCGATGTAAAAAAACTAAGGCTTTTGGTGATGACGGCGTCAACCTTGGTGACAGCCGCCTGTGTTTCCCTTTGCGGACAGGTGGGATGGGTTGGTCTTTTGATCCCTCATGCGGCCAGAATGCTATATGGCAGTGACAATCGAAAGGTAATCCCGGTCAGCATTGGCCTTGGTTCCGCGTTTATGGTGGCGATCGACACGGCATCCAGAGCGGCAACAGCTGCGGAAATTCCTGTTTCTATCCTGACCGCGATCATCGGCGCGCCGTTTTTTATTTTGCTTTTGAGAAAGACTGGAGGTGCCAGACTGTGAAATTTGAAGTACGGCAGGGAAATTTCAGTTATGGACATCGGCATATCCTTCAAGATATTTCTTTCTGCCTGGATGGGGCTGGGATCCTGGCGGTTCTGGGGCCTAATGGGGTTGGAAAGACGACGCTTTTGAAGTGCATGATGGGGCTTTTAAGGTGGGACAGCGGCGGGAGTTTCCTGGATGAAACGCCGCTTTCCGCTTTGAGTTATGGAGAAATATGGAGGAGGATCGCCTATGTTCCGCAGTCAAAGGGGATTTCTCTTTCTTATACGGCGCTGGAAATGGTGTTAATGGGCCGTTCTTCCAGACTGGGTCTGTTTGCGCAGCCGTCCAGGGAAGATCTGCGCTTGGCAGAGGAGGCATTGGAGGAGGTTGGGGTCTCTTTCCTTAGCCAAAAACCATGCAGTCAAATGAGCGGAGGGGAGCTGCAGATGGTTTTGATCGCCAGGGCGCTTTGTACCAAACCAGAGCTTTTGATCTTAGATGAACCGGAGTCCAATTTGGATTTTAAAAATCAGCTGGTGATCTTGGACATTGTCAAAAGGCTCTCCCGGGAAAAAGGGATAGGCGCCGTTATTAATACGCACTATCCGGCGCATGCGCTAAAGATTGCGGATCAGGCGCTGATCTTGAACCGTGATGGAACCAGTATTTATGGGCGGGCAGATGAAACGATTACAGAAGAAAATATGGAAAAGGCTTTTTCCGTGGTTGTCAGGATTGCCGATTATATCTATGATGATGTCTGCTACCATAACGTAATTCCGATCCGCACATTAAGTTCAGCCGATTAATTCCTCGATATGGTATTTTTTTTTATCCGTTGATATGTTATACTGATTGCCAGGGAAAAAAATAAAATATCATCTGTTTTAAGGAGGACATGAAAGGTGAAGCTGCTATCGATTGCGATCCCATGCTACAATTCGGCGGCCTATATGGAAAATTGTATCCGCTCTCTGCTTCCCGGCGGGAACGAGGTGGAGATCCTGATTGTGGACGACGGCTCCACGAAAGACAATACGGCGCAGATCGCAGATGAATATGAACGCAGGTACCCTGGAATCTGCCGGGCCATCCATCAGGAAAACGGCGGCCACGGCGCGGCTGTCAACACGGGACTGAAAAACGCGACCGGGATTTTTTTCAAGGTGGTGGACAGCGACGACTGGGTCAACGGAGACGCGTACCGCAAGGTGCTGGATACGCTGCGGCAGTTTGTTCTGGGCCAGGATACGCTGGACATGCTGATCACGAATTTCGTTTATGAAAAGCAGGGGGCGAAGCATAAGAAGGTTATGAACTATAATCTGGCGCTCCCGAAGAACGAGCCCTTTACCTGGGACGATGTGAAGGTGTTTATGGCCGGACAATATATCCTGATGCATTCGGTGATCTACCGGACCGAGCTGTTGAGAAAATGCGGCCTGGAGCTTCCGGAGCATACCTTCTATGTGGACAATATCTTTGTTTACCAGCCGTTGCCCCATGTCCGCACCATGTATTATCTGGACGTGAATTTTTACCGCTACTTTATCGGACGTTCCGACCAGTCGGTAAACGAGCAGGTGATGATCGGCCGGATCGATCAGCAGATCCGGGTAACAAAGCTGATGCTGGGATACTACGATGTGACAAAGATCCAGAACCGGAAGCTGAGACATTACATGGTCCGGTATCTGGAGATCATGATGGTGATTTGTTCGATCTTGGCGATCCGCTCCGGCGAGGAGGAGAACATGGAAAAGAAGAAGGAGCTTTGGGAGTCCGTGAGAAAGACGAACATGGCCCTTTATCTGAGACTCCGCTGGGGATTCTTAGGCCAGGGCATGAACCTTCCGGGAAAGGGAGGACGCAGTCTTTCCATTGCCGGATACAAGATCGCGCAGAAGTTTTTCGGATTTAATTAAAACGGAAATCGAAGTGCTGAACCGAAGTGCTGAATCGAAGCATTAAATCGAAGCATTGAATCGAGACATTGGATCGAAGCATTGGAAGCCGCCGGGGAATTAGTTTTCCCCGCGGCGCTTCAATGGTTCGATTTCTTTTTTATATACGTGTCTTAAGAAGTAGGTGCTGAAGAAGATGGAGCAGATCTCCGCGATGGGGAATGAATACCATACCAGATCCAGGCCGCCGATCTTTGACAGCAGGAAGGCGGAGGGCAGCAGCACCAGAAGCTGACGGAATACGGATACCAGCAGGCTCAAAAGTCCGTGGCCCAGGGCCTGGAACATGGAGGAGCATACAATGCAGTAGCCGGCAAACAGGAAGCTTACGGAAATGATCCGAAGGGCCGGGACTCCGATGCTCAACATATTTTCCGATGCTTCAAAGATCAAAAGCAGCTTATCCGGAAGCAGCTGGAATACGGCGAAACCGATCAGCATAATGCCCACCGCGTAGCAGATGGCTAATTTTAAGGTTTTTAGGATCCGGTCCGGCTTTGCCGCGCCATAGTTGTAGGCAATAATGGGAACCGTACCGTTGTTTAATCCGAATACCGGCATAAATACAAAGCTCTGGAGCTTGAAATATACGCCGAATACGGCGGTGGCCGTAGAGGTAAAGCCGATCAGGATCTTATTCATGCCGAAGGTCATGACGCTTCCGATGGAGGACATGATGATCGAAGGGATCCCTACGGAATAAATATGGCGGATGATCTCGCTGTTTGGACGGAAGCCGCGGAAGGATACGTGGATTTCCTGGTTCCTGGTTTTATTGAGGAAGATTCCCAGCACAGCGGCAAGGATCTGTCCGAATACGGTGGCCGCCGCGGCTCCGGCAACGCCCATTTTGGGGAAGCCGAACAGGCCGAAGATCATGATCGGGTCGAAAATAATATTGATGATGGCGCCCAGGCCCTGGGTGTACATGGAATAAATGGTTTTTCCGGTTGACTGTAAAAGCCGCTCGCAGGCAATCTCTAAAAACAGTCCGAAGGAAAACAGGGTGCAGATCCGAAGATAATCGGTTCCCTGGTCAACGATCTCTTCGATGTCGGTCTGCCAAAGAAAGAACTGCCGGGAGAAGAAAAGCCCCAGCACGGCGAAGACCGCATAGCTGGCGATCGCTAAAAAGACCGCGTGGTCGGCGATTTTGTTGGCCCGGTCAAAATTCCGCTCGCCGAGGCTTCTGGAAAGGGCGGCGTTGACGCCGACGCCGGTTCCGGTGGCAACGGCGATCATCAGGTTCTGGGCCGGGAAGGCCAAAGAAACGGCGGTCAGCGCGTTTTCACTAAGCCTGGAAACGAACATGCTGTCTACGATGTTGTACAATGCCTGGACCAGCATGGACAAAATCATCGGCAGCGACATGGTTAGAATCAGTCGGTTGACGGGCATGACGCCCATTTTGTTTTCCTGCTGCATAACGGGTGTATCTCCTTTTGATTTTTGGGGCGGAAAAGGGACGCAAACTGCTGGTTGCTGTGAGCCGCCGTGTGATTTGACAAAGAAAAGGGACCGGAATTCCGGCCGCCGTCGCCTATTATAATAGAAAGGGAGCCGAAAAGTCAATGGTCTTTGGGGGTTCTTTTGTTTGACAAAATTCGCTCCCGGGCGTATCATAAAAGCGGATAAAAGAAAAGGCCGGAGCATACCGGCCCAAAGGAGAGAATGGTATGATACAGGAGATTGCCCCCCATCAATACGATCTGACCTACCGGCAGCCGGAGCCGAAGGACGACGATTATGTTCTTTATATAAAAAGCAGCAAGACGCTGCTCAGAAAATGTGAGGACGGGAATTATGAGATCCCCTGCTTTTCGGATTTTCCCATGGAGAAGCCGCGGCTGAAAATGAAGGCTTACTATCTTTTTTCCATTGACGGCCGGGGCTATTATTATGTGCGGGAAATGCTGCAGGAGGAGGGAAACGGATATGAATTCTGCCCCACCTCCGTTTACCGGACGATGAAGCCCATGTACCAGGCCTTCGCCGGAATTACGGCCACCCAGATCCACCGCTTTAAGGAAAGCCGGAGATTCTGCGGCCGCTGCGGCCATGAAACCGAGGACAGCAAGACGGAGCGGGCCCTGGTCTGCCCCTTCTGCGGACAGATTGAGTATCCGAAGATTTCTCCGGCGGTAATCGTGGCGGTAACGGACGGGGACCGGCTTTTGATGTCCCGCTACCGGGTCAGCCACAATCCCTATCGAAGCTACGCCCTGATCGCCGGTTTCGTTGAGATCGGGGAGACCTTTGAGGATACGGTGCGGAGAGAGGTTATGGAGGAAGTAGGGTTAAAGGTAAAAAATATCCGGTATTATAAAAGCCAGCCCTGGGCCTTCTCCGATACGGAAATGATCGGATACTTCGCAGAGCTGGACGGAGACGACGCCATTACCCTCCAGGAGGATGAGCTGTCGGAGGCCGGATGGTTCCACCGGTCGGAGATTCCGGACGAGGAGGTTTTAAACAGTATTGGAAGCGAATTAAAGATGGTGTTTAAATACGGGAGCATGGAAGCCTTTCTGGAACGGAAGCCGGAGGCCAAAACGGAGTAGCGGCCGTTTTACAGGGCCGCCTCTTTGAAGTCCCTGGCAAAATCAAGAAATTCTTTTAAGGTATCGGACATTTCCTGGGAATGGTAGGCGAAGCCGATGATCCGCTTGGGAATCGGGACGTCCAGAGGAATCTCCATCAGGGCTCCGCTTTCCAAGTCCCCGGCTACGAAATCCTTGATGACGCAGCCGATTCCCAGGCCAATCCTGGAAAATTCGATCAAAAGCTCCATGTCGGTGGCCACCAAAAGCTGGTTGATCTCGATCTGGTGTTCCGCCATATAGGTGTCCACGTGCTTGCGGCTCATGTTGCTTTGATCTAACAGCATGATGTTGCCAGTCTGGAAGATATCCGGATTTTCGCCTTCCCGAAGGCGCAGATTTTCCATATAGGAGGGGGCGCAGACGAAGCCGTCGCTGATTTCCATAACCGGACGAAAGCTTAAGCTTCTGCGCATCCGCGGCTGGGCCACCAATCCGATATCGATCTTTTTTGCCTCCAGCATCTCCAGCGTATGGATCGTGGACTGACTTTCGATGGAGATGCTGATATGGGGATATTTTTCTACAAAGCCTTTCAAATAAGGAAGTAGGACATATTTGCAGAGGGTATTGCTGACCCCGATGGTCAGATGGCCGATATGGAAATCATGGATCCGCTTTAATTCCTTTTCTCCCTTGTTGATGGCCTCAAACGCGGTGCTGATGTGCTGGTAGAGGATTTCTCCCTCTCGGGTAAGCAAAACGCCTCTGGAGTTGCGGCTGAAAAGCCGGGTGCCCAGATTTTCTTCCAGCTTGCTCACGGCTTTGCTGATGGCGGGCTGGCTGATATATAATTCCCTGGCGGCTTTGGAAATATTGCCGCAGCGGGCCACTTCATAAAAGATCTTATACTGGGACAGATGTTGTTCCATTCTTATAACTCACTTTCATATGTATTATTCATATTATGTATTTCTATTATAGTAAATCCTGTGCTAGAATGTCAATCATAAAGTTTGCGCTCCAGTTTGGATCACCGAATTTGGAAAGCTGCAATCAAGTTTGGAAAGGGGAGTTTTCGGATGGGAATGACGATGACTCAGAAAATCCTCGCGGCGCACGCCGGTTTGGACCGGGTGGCGGCGGGGCAGCTGATCGAAGCCAGCCTGGATATGGTTCTGGGGAATGATATTACATCTCCGGTAGCGATCAACGAGATGCAGAAGATGAAGAAGCAGACGGTTTTTGACCGGGATAAGATCGCGCTTGTCATGGATCATTTTATTCCCAATAAGGATATTAAGTCGGCGGAAAACTGCAAATGCTGCCGGGATTTTGCGAGAGAGCATGAGATCACCAATTATTTTGATGTGGGAGCAATGGGGATCGAACATGCCCTTCTTCCGGAAAAAGGACTGGTAACAGCCGGGGAGGCAGTGATCGGAGCGGATTCCCATACCTGTACCTACGGCGCGCTGGGGGCGTTTTCCACCGGTGTGGGAAGTACGGATATGGCCGCGGCCATGGCCACTGGAAAGGCTTGGTTCAAGGTTCCTTCGGCTTTAAAATTCGTGCTGACCGGGAAGCCGTCCAAATGGGTCAGTGGCAAGGACGTGATCCTCCATATTATCGGCATGATCGGAGTGGACGGAGCCTTATACCGGTCTATGGAATTTTCGGGAGACGGCGTCGCCCATCTTTCCATGGACGACCGGTTTACGATCTGCAATATGGCCATCGAGGCGGGCGGGAAGAACGGGATCTTCCCGGTGGATGAGAAGACCATCGAATATATAAAAGAGCATGGGAACCGTCCTTATACGGTTTACGAGCCGGATGAGGACGCGGTTTATGAGGCGGAATATACCATCGACCTCTCCGCCTTAAAGCCGACGGTGGCGTTCCCCCATCTTCCGGAAAATACAAAGGAGGCGGGCACCTTCGGAGAAATCAAGATCGATCAGGCGGTGATCGGTTCCTGCACCAACGGCCGGATCCAGGATATCCGTCAGGCGGCGCAGATCATGAAGGGGAGAAAGGTCGCAAAGGACGTCCGCTGCATCGTGATTCCCGCGACGCAGGCAATCTATCTGCAGGCGATGAGGGAAGGGCTTCTGGAGATCTTTATCGAAGCCGGGGCGGTTGTCAGCACGCCTACCTGCGGCCCTTGCCTGGGCGGCTATATGGGAATCCTGGCGGCGGGAGAACGCTGCGTTTCCACGACCAACCGGAATTTCGTCGGCCGTATGGGCCATGTGGAATCCGAGGTGTATCTGGCGAGTCCGGCCGTCGCGGCGGCCAGCGCCATAACCGGAAAAATCTCATGTCCCGAAGAACTGGGATTATAGGATGACGGAGCAGAGGAGGATCGTATCATGCAGGTTAAGGGAAGAGTATTTAAATATGGGGACAATGTGGATACGGATGTGATTATCCCGGCTCGTTATTTAAGCGCCACAAGCGGGGAAGAGCTGGCGAAGCATTGTATGGAAGATATTGATAAGGAATTTATAAAGAAGGTGCAGCCCGGGGATCTGATCGTGGCTCAGAAAAATTTTGGCTGCGGTTCTTCCAGAGAGCACGCGCCGCTGGCGATCAAATGCGCCGGCGTCAGCTGCGTGATTGCCGAGACCTTCGCGCGGATCTTCTACCGGAACGCCATCAATATCGGCCTTCCGATCATCGAATGCCCCGAGGCGTCCCGGGCGATCGAGGCCGGAGATGAGATCGAGGTGGATTTCGACAGCGGGACGATCTTTAACCGTACCCGCAATGAGTCCTACAAAGGACAGGCGTTTCCGCCGTTTATGCAGAAGATCATTTCCGCCGGCGGACTGATCAATTATATTAACAGTGAAGCTTAAAACAATGTTGGGGCCAGATCCTTCTGGCCCCAAATAGTTTGCGTGGATTTACGCGGAAATGGCTTTTCTAAGACGGCCCGCTTCCTGTTCCAGATGTTCCTCCACCAGACAGGCGACGGAACGGAGGATAGAGAGGTGGACGGACATGGGAAGCTGATCCACGGTTTCCGTGCGTTCCTTGGTGCAGCCGTCTACGCCGCCGGCAAGCACGACCCGGTGCAGGCTTTCGCATTCCTGGCCTTCGGTGGGCAGCAGGGAGGTTCCGGTATGAAGGGAAAGAAGAGCGGCCATACCCCAGCCCCACCAGTTGGAAACTCCGGCGGCCAGCGTCAGATCCGCCGCCTCTTTGGTGCAGATCGCGTCGCCGGAGGGAACATGGAGCCGGATTTCCTGTTCATAGGCGCCCATTCCCATTTCATTGCCGCCGTCCCCGATGGAAATGGTAACGGCGCCGTATTTTTTTGCCTCGCTCAAGAAAAGGGAGGAGTCGGTGATCATGTCGTCGATGATCTCGCCCCGCATATTGTGGCAGTGGCCGTCCTTCGCTTTTCCAGGCCGTTCCAGGCTGATAAAGTGGGTGGGCTTAAAGCTTTTCATGCAGCCGCGGATAAAATCGGCGGTGTTGTCTTCCGGAAGCATGAAAAGTCCGGCTTCCGGCGCCCGGTAAAAGAGGGCTTCTTTTAACAATTCATAGGACGGGCGGTCCGTCACCACCAGCACGGAGGCGCCGGCTTTTAAAAGGGCCGCCGCCAAGTCCGCCGTTCCGCATGGGCCGTCGGTTTCTCCGACCACCGTTCCATCCGCCATTTTTACAGGAAAGCCGGTCAAGAGGATCACTCGTTTCGCGGACGCCAGACTGCAAAAGGTCTGCTCCACCGGATTATCCGGGAGAGAGCATAAAAGTCCGCGGTTTCCGAAATCCTGTTTCATGATCTGATCAAGCTTATGAAAAAAGTCCAAGGTATGGTTCATGGTTTCCTCCGTAAAACGAAATTGCGGGCATAAAAAAAGACCCACTGATCCCTTAAAGATTCATGGCTCTTATTTACGGAAGGAACATCCGGGCAGGCGTCCTGATAAATAAAAAAATCTTTTGTTTTCCACTTGCCAGCATAACCGAAATCAGTTGTTTTGTCAATGGAAAAAGGATAAAATAGAGACAGAAAAATGGAACCAAAATGGAAAGGGGAAAAATGATGGAAAAGCAGAATACGGTCCTAGTGATCGGGCAGTCCAAGCCCAGCAGGGAGGACGCGATCTACAGTCTCCACGGAGAGTTCTATATCTGCCTGATCGTAGAGCGGGATACGGGACGGATTTTAAAGGCGGACTGCAACACGATCTTAAATACGACCAGGGATTTCGTGGCGTCCATGTTTGAAGGGAAGAACCTGCTGACGGATATGGAGGCTTTGGAAAAGGAAATCCGGGAGCGCTATTTCGCGCTGACGCAGAAGCCGCTGATCGCGTGCATGAAGGACGCCTGCAACCGGTATCTGGTGGGGACCGGGAGAAAGTAAGAGGGGGACTATGTAACGTCCCCCTCCCACATTTTTGCGATTGTTTTCATAATAATTTTGATATCTAAAGACAAGCTCCAGTTTTCAATATAAGCTGTATCTAATTGTACCACCTGTTCAAAATCGGAAATCCGGCTGCGGCCGCTGACCTGCCATAAACCGGTGATTCCCGGCTGCATACTTAAACGCCGCTTATGGTGCGGACTGTAGCGGGCGTATTCATCTGCCGTCGGCGGTCTTGTCCCCACGATCGACATTTCTCCCTTCAGTACATTCCAGAACTGTGGAAATTCATCGATACTTGTTTTCCGGATAAAAT
>DVFQ01000001.1 GCA_018713185.1 Candidatus Copromonas avistercoris (nom. illeg.)
AAAACTCCTCCTGTTCCCGGGGAAGATCCGATACCATGATTGACTTATAGGGAGTCTGATTGGGCTTTAAGCTTCCCGTCATCGGGTGCGTTTCCAGCCTCCAGCCCTTCTGGATATAATCCCGTACGGCAAGAAGCACATCCATATACCCCTTTCCTTCCAGGAAATCCACCGGGATCAGTTCCTGATACTTATCCCGGCAAAGGCTGTTGTTGGTTACGATCCGATACATTCCGCTTCACCCTTCTATTGATACAGGAAGGATCCTGTTTCAACCTAATTAATTTTCAATCCATATTTTGTGCATTATAGAAATTTTCTATATGCTTACTGTACCATATTTTGATGTGTTTGAAAAGGCCCCGGAACTTTTTTTCATAAATTTTCTTTCCGGTACCAGAAAAATATTTCTTGATTTTGAAAATAATTTCATTTACAATAGGGGATATCGAAGAAAAAGATCGGAATTTGTCTGTTCTTTTAGCGAAAATCGAAAGGAAATATACGATGGAGCTCCATGAATTTAACGAAAAATATTTTCTGGAAACCAAATCGCCGGCCTTTGCCAGGACCCTCTTGGACTGCAAGCGGGTGGCCGCCTCCAACGCCAACGTCCTCTTGATCGGCGAATCCGGCACCGGAAAGGACATCGCCGCCCAGTATATCCATGCCCTGAGCCGCCGGGCGGATAAGCCCTTTATCGCCGTCAACTGCAACGCTTATACCGAATCCCTACTGGAACCAGAGCTTTTCGGCGTGGAGCCGGGAATCTTTTCCGACACCATAAGACGGCGCATCGGAAAATTCGAGCTGGCGGACAAAGGCACCCTCTTTCTCGACGCCATCGGCGACGTCAGCCTGACCACCCAGGTCAAGCTCCTTCGGGCCATCGAAACAAAGGAGCTGGAGCGGTTAGGTGGAAACAATAAAAAACTGCTGGATTTCCGCCTGATCACCGCCACCAGCAGGGATCTGCCGACGGACGTGATCAACGGCAGCTTCCGGGAGGATTTCTTTTACCGGATCAGCACCATCGTGATCCGGATCCCGCCCCTCAGGGACCGCAAGGAGGACTTAGAGGGCATGATCAGCTTCTTTTTAAAGAAGGCCCAGGAGGAAAACGACATCCGCATCGACCGGATCGAGGATAAGGTATGGGAATTTTTAATTAATTATGATTATCCCGGAAACGTCCGGGAACTGAAGAACACCATCGACCGGATGGTGGTCCTTTCTGAGAATCACGTGATCACAACGGAAGGGATCCCGATCCTTTATAATTTGAAGCGGATCTCCCCCGTCTCCTCCTATCCCACCAACGAGCTGGTCTCCTGGAAGGAATTCAAGCGGCGCAGCGAACGGGAATACTTGGAATGGGCCCTCCGCCAGACCGGCTGGAATATCAGCGCCACCGCCAGGGAGCTGAGCATGAGCACCCGGCAGATCTTTAATAAGATCAACGAATATAATATCGAAAAGCCGTTCTAAATAGAAATGATAAACCGTAAATCACAGAAAAAATGGGGATACCGCCTTTTCCGGGCGGTATCCCCAAAATTTATCGGTTCTGTCTCTTCTATTTTTCTTCCTTCTTCACTTCTACCGGACGGTTCTCTCTGGATGCGATCTCCTTTTTCACCGCCTCGATAAAGTCAGCGAGGTTCGCCGCGCCTTCATCGCCTTTAAAGCGGCTTCTGACGGATACGGTTCCCGTCTCCTCTTCCTTTCCGCCGGCGATCAGCATGTAGGGGATCTTCTGGGTCTGAGCCTCTCTGATCTTGTAACCGATCTTTTCGGAACGCAGATCGATCTCCGCCCGGATGCCCGCCTCGTCCAGAGCCTTCTTCACCGACTGAGCGTACGCCTCATGCTTTTCCGAGATCGGCAGCACCTTAACCTGCACCGGAGCCAGCCAGGTGGGGAACGCGCCCGCGAAATGCTCGATCAGGATGCCGATGAACCGCTCGATGGAGCCGAAGGCTACCCGGTGGATCATGATAGGTCTGTGCTTCTCTCCGTCCGCTCCGATGTATTCCAGTTCAAACCGCTGAGGCAGCTGGAAATCCAGCTGGATGGTGCCGCACTGCCAGGTCCGGCCGATGGAATCCTCCAGATGAAAGTCGATCTTGGGGCCATAGAACGCGCCGTCACCTTCATTGATCACATAGTCCAGTCCCAGGTCATCCAGGGCGCCTTTAAGGGCGCTTGTTGCCAGCTCCCAGTCCTCGTCGCTTCCCATGGAGTCCTCCGGTCTTGTGGAAAGTTCCACATGATAGCGGAAGCCGAACAGGGAATATACCTCGTTGATCAGGCGGGCAACGCCTTTGATCTCATCACGGATCTGCTCCGGAGTCATGAAGATATGGGCGTCGTCCTGCGTAAAGCAGCGAACCCGCATCAGGCCGTGAAGCTGTCCGGATTTCTCATGGCGGTGGACAATTCCCAGCTCGCCCATCCGCAGGGGAAGATCCCGATAGGAACGGGGCTCGGAAGCATAGACAAGAACGCCGCCCGGGCAGTTCATGGGCTTAATGGCGTAATCCTCATCGTCGATCACCGTGGTGTACATATTGTTTTTATAATGATCCCAATGTCCGGACGTCTCCCAAAGGCTCCGGTTTAAGATGATCGGAGTGGAAATCTCCACGTAGCCGGCCTTTTTATGGATCTCTCTCCAGTAATCAAGCAGCACGTTCTTTAAGACCATTCCCTTGGGCAGGAAGAAGGGGAATCCGGGGCCCGCGTCGTGCATCATGAAAAGCCCAAGTTCTCTTCCCAGCTTTCTGTGATCCCGCTTCTTGGCCTCCTCTAACATGGTCAGATACGCGTCCAGCTCCTCTTTCTTTTGGAAGGCGGTGGCGTAAATTCTGGTGAGCATCTTATTTTTCTCGCTGCCTCTCCAGTATGCGCCGGCCAGGTTCATTAAGTGGAACGCCTTTCCGACCTCCTTCGTGGTCATTACGTGGGGGCCTGCGCACAGATCCACAAATTCGCCCTGACGGTAAAAGCTGATTACGGAATCCTCGGGAAGGTCTTCAATCAGTTCCACCTTATAAGGCTCGTTCTTCTCCTTCATGAAAGCGATCGCTTCCTCTCTCGGAAGCTCAAAGCGCTCCAGGGGAAGAGCCTCTTTGATGATCTTTTTCATTTCCGCTTCGATCTTTTCCAGATCCTCAGCCGTAAGCGGCTGTGCCGGATCTACGTCATAGTAAAATCCGTCGGCAATGGACGGGCCGATGGCCAGCTTGGTATCCGGCCATAACCGCTTCACCGCCTGGGCCATCACATGGCTGGCCGTATGGCGCAGCGCCGCCAACCCTTCCGGATCCTTTGCCGTTAAAATATTCAAAGAACAATCCTGATCGATCACGGTCCGCAGATCCTTTACTTCTCCGTCGATCTCCGCCACGCAGGCCATTCTCGCCAGGCCTTCGCTGATATCCTTCGCAATGTCGATCACAGCCATAGGCTGTGCGTATTCACGGACCGAGCCGTCTTTTAATGTGATTTTCATACGCAGTCTCCTTTTTTCATTGTTTTTTGTTTCGTCAGGAACAAAGCTTCTTAGGGAACGAAGCTTCCCAGGAAACGAAGCTTCCTAATAAATCAAAAAATCCCCGATATGCCAGTCTGACATATCAGGGACGTATCAACGCGGTTCCACCCTGCTTGCAAGAAAACGCGAACGCGCTTCCTGCCACTTATTTTGATGATAACGGAATCACCGTTCCCGATTAAGGGACGCTCCAGGGCGGTCTTCCATCCAGTTCCCGCAGGATCTTCCCAGCTGCCGATCCCTCTCTTTCGCGTTTCCCGGTGTACTCTTCCTGTCACAGCGTTGCAGTCTTAAGTTTGTTTCAGTATAACACCAGATAAAAATTTGTCAAGTCGTTTTCTCATATTCCGGCGTGATTCCGGCTCAATTCCCACTCGATATTCAGCCACAATATTCAGCCGTAATATCCCGGCGCAATATTCCGTTTCCCTGCCAGCTAAAGGATCGCGCGTGCGGCCTCCTTGGCGTGGCGGACGTAAATCCTCCGGACCCCCGGCAGCTCGCCCAGTCCCCGGATCCGGCAGACGACCTCGTACCCTTCCGCCTCAAAGGTCGATTTCCAGGAATTTTTTCCCATTCCCGCCATATCCTGATTGGCGTGGTCCCCGGCCACCAGCATAAAGGGCTGCAGCACCACCCGCCGGTAATTTCCCTTTTCCACCTTTTGGACCACCTGATCCAGGGTGGGATCGGCTTCCACCGTGCCGATAAAATAGCGGTCGTATCCGTTTTCCTTTAGGAGTCTCTGACAAACCTCATACACGGCGTTGGCCCGGTCCGTGGTCCCATGCCCCATGAGACAGACCGCCGTATCCGGAATGTTGTACTCCTTCGTATCTTCCAACACCGCTTCCAGCGTCTCCCAAATATCCTCCATGGAAGCGAAAAGCGGCTCCCCCACGAAAATTTCCGGGATGCGGGGCCGGTAGGTTTCGATCATCCTCATAAGCCCCTGATACTCCAGACCATGCATCAGATGGGTCGGCTGGATCACCAGTTTTTCCACGCCATTCTGGACGGCCCGTTCCAGCGCTTCCTCCACGCTGTCGATCCAAAGCCCGTCCCGTTCCTTTAAAATACGAAGGATTGTCGGGCTGGTAAACGCCCGCCTCAGATCATAGTCCGAAAACGCCCGGGCAAGTTCCTCTTCCACCGCTTCGATGGTAAGCGCCAGGTTTTCTCTGTAGCTGGTTCCAAAGCTGACGGCTAAAAGCTCTTTTTTTCCAATGCCGTCTTGATTCTTTCCATATTCCATACAAGTCTCTCCTTATTCTGCCGCTCTAGCCTACCATGTTTCCCCCGAAATTGCAACAAAAACCCTTGACTTTAATCCGAATCCGGATTATAATTCAATCCGAATTCGGATTATTGGAGGGAATTTATTTTGGATGCGTACCGTCAAAAAATCAGACGATTAAATCTTGCCGTCAACCGTATCGACGGCATTTATTATCAGCTTTCTAAAATTCTTGGAGAAAAAGACAACCTGATCTGCCTTCTTTACGCGCTGGACGACGGAAAGCCCCATTCCCAGAAGCAGATCTGCGAGGAATGGCTCATTTCCCGCACGACCTTAAATACCATCGTGAAGGAATGTATTGAAAAAGGATACCTAACGCTCCAGGCCAACGCCCATTCCAAGGAAAAGCAGATTCTTTTGACAGAGTCCGGCCGCCAGTATGCCTCCAAGCTTTTGGGCTTCCTTTACCGCGCCGAGGAGGCGGCCATCAAAGAAACGCTAGACCGCCACGGCGACGCCTTTATTACAGCCCTGGAAGATTTTGCCGATTCTTTCCTGGAAAAAATCCAATGACAAAAAAGTGATAGAGGAGTTTTCAATTTATGTCAGAAACAAGTTCATCCGCCAATTCCTTATTTTTAAATACATCGCCCGGGAGGCTGTTTCTCTTGGCGGCCCTTCCAGGCGCCATCAGCATGCTCGCCTCCTCCCTTTATGGGCTTTTAGACGGGATCTTCGTCGGCCAAAGCTTAGGGGAAACCGCCTTCGCCAGCTTGAACCTGGCTTTTCCCTTTGTAATTATCAATTTTTCTCTTGCCGATCTCATCGGCGTCGGCTCCGCCGTCCCCATCTCCATCAATCTGGGGATGAAAAAGGACCGGGAGGCCAACAACGTGTTTTCCTGCGCGGTCCTTATGATCATATTGACCGGCGCCGCGATCGGCGCCTTTCTCTATGCCACCGCGCCCTTTCTCATTGGGTTTCTGGGCGCGGAGGGACTTTTAAAGGACTATGCCGTCCAGTACATGCGGGTCTATGCCGTCTGTTCCCCGGTAACCACCATTGTTTTCGCCATGGATAATTACCTGCGGATCTGCGGAAAAATCCGGATGAGCATGTGGCTCAATATTTTTATGTCCGTATTGACCGGCGTGCTGGAGTTTACCTTCCTTTTTATTTTCCGATGGGGCATCTGGGGCGCGGCCCTGGCCACCTGCAGCGGCATGATCGTCTGCGCCTCCATCGCCCTGTATCCCTTATTAAGAGGAAGACTCCAGCTTCGCTTCTGCCGCCCCAAATTCTCTCTGGCGCTGATCCAGAAGATCATCGCCTGCGGAAGCCCCAACTTCCTCAACAACATCGCCGGAAGGATTACTTCCATTATCATGAACATTGTCCTTTTGGATATGGGCGGCGCGGGAGCCGTTACCATCTACGGGATCCTCATGTACGTCGGCGATACGGTCCAGCCCCTTCTTTACGGGGTCTGCGATTCCTTACAGCCGGCGGTGGGCTACAACTGGGGCGCAAAACAGTACGGCCGAGTTCAGGCCATTGAACGGTACTGCTTCACGGCGGGCGCCGCAATCTCCATCGCCGCCTCGGCCTTCATGTTCCTGTTCCCAGCCCAGCTGGTCGCCCTTTTCGGAGACAACAGCGATCCCGCCTTTATGGAAAGCGCGGTTCTGGCCATGCGGTTATTCTGCAGCGGATACCTGATCCGCTGGTACTCCTTCGCCTCCCAAAGCTATATGCTGGCGGTGGAGCGTCCGGTTCCGGCCGCCATGATCTCCGTTTCCACGGCATTGATCTTCCCGGTCATCCTGATCCTTCTGCTGCGCCCGGCGGGCTTAAACGCCATCTGGCTGAACCAGCCCGGCACCTGCCTTTTGGCGGCCCTTTTAGCGGCGGTACTGATGCGCCGGTTTGCGGGGGAGATGAAAAGGCTGAATGCCGGCGAAAAAGAGCGCGGGTAAGAATTCGGCAAGATGGGTGTTAAAAGCCTATCTTATGCGAAGAATCCTGTTAGCCGGAATGTTTAAATCCGGGGGGATCTTCAGAATACATACAAAGAGGGTGTCCCAAAATCCCATCGGTCGGATGGTTTTGGGACGCCCTCTCATATTTCTATAATTCGATTTTTATTCTTTTTTTAGTTTTAACCCATCTCGAAACGCTTCTCCGACCCGCTCCGTCACCTTATAATAACCATGGCTGTACGGGTCAAAGGCAATGGCGTTCACCAGAGACATATCAATTTTTCCCTCAGCCATCACGCTTTCGTCCGCGGTAACATTGACGACCTTTCCGATTACGCCGCAGCCATACTCGCCGTCCTGATATTCAAGGAATTGGCATTCCAAGCAGATCGGAAATTCATTGATCACGGGCGCATCCACGGTTTCCGCTTTGCTGGCGGTCAGGCCGCTTGCGGCAAGCTTATCCGCCACATGGTTTCCGGACTCCACGCCGAAATAATCAGCCTCTGTCACATGAGCCGCATCCGCGATGCTGACGGTAAAGGCGCCTCTTGCTTTTATGTTTTTTACGGTCTTATGGCCTTCCGAAAGATTCAAAGCAACCACATCCCTTGCCTGCATGGTTCCCCACGCCGCGTTCATGACGTTGACGCTGCCGTCTTCGTTGTAAGTTGCAATCATCAAAACCGGCATCGGGAAAATGCCCTCTGTAATATTCAGTTTTGCTCTCATAACAGCCTCCTGTCTCAAAAATCAACTGAATTGTCTATGGACGGACTTCTATTTATAATTATATCCGGACATGATCAAAATTCAAGTACTATCATTTAAAACAGGTACTATCTCAAGAGAAAGTGTCATGATCAAAAGCATATCGAAAATGCGAATTCTGAGGATACCGGTTTTCATTACGCCTTGTCTAAGAAGGGCTAAATCTTCTTAGGCTCTGCGTTTTGTAAAATGTCTCTAAGGAGCCCCCTCCTATTACATATAAATCCGCGAGGTCCTGGACAGCACCGGGTCGTATCCGGCCTCCCGCAGCACCTGGATAATCCGGTTCTTATGCTCCGTTCCAAAGGATTCCATGGTGATCGTAAGCTCCACTCCCGCCGCCCGGTTTACGTTGGCAAAGACATTGTGGTCCAGCTTGATCACGTTGCCCTGCTCCCTGGCGATCAAATTGGAAACCACCGCCAGCTGTCCCGGCTTATCCGGCAGCATCACCGTGATCGTAAAGATCCGGTCCCTCTGCATCAGGCCGTTTTGAAGAACCGTCGCCATGGTCAGCACGTCCATGTTTCCGCCGCTTAAAACGGAAACCACCTTCTTCCCCTGGAAATCCAGGTGCTTCAGGGCCGCCACCGTCAGAAGACCGGAATTCTCCACGATCATTTTATGATTCTCCGCCATATCAAGGAAGGAGAGCGTCAACTCCGAATCGTCAACAGTCAAAACCTGGTCTACGTTGGCCTGTAAATAGGGGAACAGCTTGTCCCCGGGAGTCTGAACCGCGGTTCCGTCGGCAATGGTGTTGATATGGGGGACCGTCACCACTTTCCCGGCCTCCAGGGACGCTTTCAGACAGGCGGCCCCGGCGGGTTCCACGGCTATGATCTTAATTTTCGGGTTCAAAAGCTTGGCCAAAGTGGAAACGCCGGTGCAGAGTCCGCCGCCTCCCACAGGAACCAGGATATAATCCACCGTCGGCAGCTCTTTAATGATCTCCATCGCGATGCTGCCCTGGCCGGTGGCGATCTCCAGATCATTAAAGGGATGGACAAAGGTATAGCCGTGTTCGTCGGCCAGCTCATAGGCGTGGGCGCAAGCCTCGTCAAACACATCGCCGTACAAGACCACGTCGGCCCCCAGCGCCCGGGTCCGGTTCACCTTAATTAAAGGCGTCGCCACCGGCATCACCACCGTCGCCTTCACGCCGGAAAGCTTGGCGGCGTAGGCCACGCCCTGGGCATGGTTTCCAGCAGAGGCCGTGATCAATCCCTTCTCCCGCTCCTCCGGGGAAAGACACTGGATCTTATAGTAGGCGCCCCGTACCTTGTAGGCGCCGGTCCGCTGCATATTTTCCGGCTTGAAATAAATTTTATTTCCATATTTCTCCGAAAAATACTCGCTGTAAATCAGCTTTGTCTCCTGCGTCACCTTGCCGACGATCTCCGAGGCCTCCTCAAATTTCTCCAGCGTCAATTCCCGCATTTCCATAGGCCCTATTCTCCTTCCTTTTTCGGCGCCGTCTGGAACAGCGCGTTGACAAAATCTTCTGAGTTAAATTTCTGCAGATCGTCGATCTTCTCGCCGACGCCCACGTATTTCACCGGGATCCCCAGTTCCGACTGGATCGCCACAGCGATGCCGCCTTTGGCGGTTCCGTCCAGCTTGGTAAGGATAATTCCCGTAATATCCGCCGTTTCCATAAACTGTCTGGCCTGCACCAGGGCGTTCTGGCCCGTGGTTCCGTCCAGGACCACCAGCGTCTCCCGGTAAGCCTCCGGATATTCCTTATCGATGATCCGGTTGATCTTTTTTAATTCCTCCATCAGGTTCTTTTTATTATGGAGCCGCCCCGCCGTGTCGCAGATCAGAACGTCCGCGCTTCTGGACTTTGCCGCGGCGATCGCGTCGTAGATCACAGCCGCCGGATCGGAGCCCTCTTTCTGGGCGATCAGCTCCACTCCGGCCCGGTTCGCCCACTCGGCTAACTGCTCGATGGCCGCCGCTCGGAAGGTATCGGCCGCCGCTAAGATCACCTTTTTCCCCTGATCCTTTAACTGATCCGCCAGCTTTCCGATGGAGGTGGTCTTTCCTACGCCATTGACGCCGATCACCAAGACAACGGACTTCCGGTTCTCAAACTCGTAGGCATTTTCACCCAGATCCATCTTTTTCCGGATGCTGTCGATCAGCACCTGGCGGCACTGGGCCGGATCCTTTAAATGCTGCTCTTTCACCGTTTTCTTTAAGTCCTCGATCACCGCCATGGTCGTCTGGATCCCCATATCGCCCATGATCAGGGTTTCCTCCAGCTCCTCATAGAAATCCTCGTCGATGGCCGAAAATCCGGAGAAAATCGAGTCGATCCCAGATACGATATTTTCCCTGGTTTTGGTCAGTCCCGCTACCAGCCTTGAAAAAAATCCCTTTTTCTTCTCTTCCATAGGAAGCCTCCTTAATCAGTTAGATCATTTTCGATCAAATTTACGGAAACCAGCGTAGAAACGCCCTTTTCCTGCATGGTGATTCCATACAGGCGGTCCGCCGCCACCATGGTGCCTCTCCGGTGAGTGATCACAATAAACTGGGTATGCTTTGTAAGCTTATGAAGATACTTGGCGTACCGCTCCACGTTGGAATCATCCAAAGCCGCCTCGATCTCGTCTAACAGGCAGAAGGGCGACGGCTTTAAATTCTGGATGGCAAATAGCAAGGCGATCGCCGTCAACGCCTTTTCTCCGCCGGACATCTGCATCATATTCTGGAGCTTTTTCCCCGGCGGCTGGGAAATGATCTGGATCCCCGCCTCCAGGATGTCCTCGTCCTCCATCAGCGTCAAGCTTCCGTGCCCGCCGCCGAACAGCTCTCGAAATACCCGGTTAAATTCCGCGGAGATCTGGCCGAACTTTTCCGTAAACTGCCTGCGCATTCCCGTGTCCAGCTCGGTGATCACCGCCGTCAGCGCCTCCCGGGCCGCCATAAGATCCTCGTACTGGGACTTCATAAACTCATAGCGGCCGGAAACCTCCCGGTAATCCTCAATGGCGTTGACATTTACATTTCCAAGGGCTTTGACAGCTCCCTTGTTTTCCGCGATCCGCTTCTTTAATTCGGATACGGGACGGGCCGGTTCTTCCTTCAGCTCCTCCGCCGTCGAATAGGTCAGCTCATACTCGGACCATAAATACCCGACAAAGCTTTCCTGCTTTTCCTCCAGCTTTTCCTTCTGGCTCTGCAGCCGGAACAAGTCCTTATCCAGCTGGGAGATTCTTTCAGTAAGCTCCTCCCGCTTCGCGAAAAAGCCGGAACGCTGTTCTTGGAACCCGTCTTTTTTGATCCGCTGTTCTTCCATTTCCGCCCGGAGTCCGTCCGCCTTTTGTCCTGCTTCCTCGATCAGGGCCAAAAGCGCCTGGATCTGCTCCGTTTTTTCAGAAACCGACTGACGCCCTTCTTCTCCTCCGGCTTTTAGGCCGTCCTGCTCCGCCGCCAGCCGTTCCATTTCTTCCGTAAGCCGCCGGATATTCTGCTCGATAAAGTATTCCTGCTGGTGGAAATTCGCCGCCTCCACCTGGAGCGAGGAAAGCTTGGCGGAAGCCGCCTCCCGCTCGGCGCGGACGGCTTCAAGAGCCTCTCCGGCCTCTAAAAGCTTCTGATTCTTCTCCTCATTTTCCGACTCCAGCCGGGCGATCTCCGTTTCGATTTCATGAAGCCGCTCGGAAAGCTCGCCCCGCTGCTCCTCCAGCTGGCCGGCCTCCTGGCGCAGATCCTTTGTGGAGTCGCCAAGCTCCCGTTTCTTTTCCTTCAGTCTGGAAAGCTCTCCCAGGGCCGTATTTTCCTCAAGGTATTCCTTTTGCAGCAGCTCCTTCGCCGACTCCAGTTCCTTTATTTTCTCCGCCTGGCCCTTTTCCGTCTCCACCGTCTTTTTCTGGATCTCGTCCACTTTCATAAGCGCCTGCCGGCACCGTTCCTTAAGCTCCTCCATCTCCCGCTTCCGTCCCAGGAGATTGCTGGAGTTTTTAAAGGCGCCGCCGCTCATGGAGCCGCCCGGATTAAACAGCTCCCCCTCCAGGGTCACCAGCCGCAGCGTATGATGGTATTTCCCCGCGAGGGCGATAGCGTGATCCACATGATCCACCACCAAAACACGGCCCAAAAGATAGCGGACCAGTCCTTGATATTCCTCCTTGGCCTGCACCAAGCTGGAAGCCGGCCCAAGAACCCCCGGCTCCGAAAGGATCCGGGAGGAAAATCCCTCTTCCCGTCCGGAAACCGCGTTTAAGGGCAGGAATGTGGCCCGTCCGTAGCGGTTTTTCTTTAAATACTCGATCAAGCGCTTTGCCGTCTGCTCCGTATCGGTCACAATGTTCTGGATGGAGCCGCCCAGGGCCGTTTCCACCGCCGTTTCATATTCCTTCGGCACATCGATCAGATCGGCCACGACGCCCCGGACTCCGGAGATCTGAGTGCGGGCCTCCATGACTCTCCGGATGCTGTTCCCATAGCCCTCATAGCGCTCCGACAGATTGCGCAGCGATTCGTATTTAGTGTGGGCCATGTGATAGTCCTGCTGGGTATTATTTAACTCCCGGCTTAAATCCCTAAGCGCCTTTGCCGTCTCGGCTGTCTCCGCCTCCAGCGCCTTCGCCTGCCTGGAACGCGCCTCGATCTGCGCTTTGAGGACAGCCGCCTTTTTCTCCTGTTCCAGGATCCGGCGCTCCCAGCCCTCCTCCTCGCTTTTCATCTGGAGAAGCTTTCCGGCCACCTCGGAGCCGCGTACCTGGATCTGTTCCAGCATGGTATCGTAGCGCTGCTTCTTTACGGAAAGACCGGATTTCTCATTTAAAGCCTCGATCAACTCCGCTTTTCCGTCGGTGATGGCCTGCTCCAAGCTGTCGGCGCGGATCGCGGCCTCGGAAAGCTCCTCCTGAGCCGCTGTCAGCGAATTCAAAAGCGCTTCCGCTCTTTTGGAGAGGCCCTCCTTTTCCGTCTGCTGCGCCGCCCGCTCCTGTTCCTTATCCTGGATCTCGCGGCTCACCGCTTCGATCCGTTCCTTCGTCAGCTCCTCGTTTCGTTCAACCGCCCGAATCTGCTCCCTTAAGACGTTGATCTGTCCCTCTTTATTTCCAGAATCCAGAAGCGTTTCGTTTAACTCCTGCTGCTTAGCGGCCGTTGCCGCATCCAGCTTTCGGATTTCCTCCTCCAGCCGGTCGTACTCTGCCAAGAGCGCCTCCGATTCCGTCTTGGAGCCTTCCATGTCTCCCGAAACGGTTTCCCGGCGCTCCTCCAGCTCCCTTTGCTGTTTGGAAATCGCTTCCATTTCCTGCAGAAACAGATTTGCGTCCAGACATCTTAATTCTTCCCGCAGGCGGAAATATTCCTTCGCCGCCGCGGCCTGCTTTTCTAAGGGGCCCACCTGTTTTTCCAGCTCGCTTAAAATATCCTTTACGCGAACCAGGTTCTGCTCCTCATCCTCCAGCTTTTTCAGCGCGTCCGCTTTCCGGCGCTTAAACTTTACGATTCCCGCCGCCTCGTCGAAAAGCTCCCTGCGGTCCTCCGGACGGCCGCTTAAGATCTTGTCGATCTGGCCCTGGCCGATAATGGAATACCCTTCCTTTCCAATTCCCGTATCATAAAACAGCTCGTTGATGTCCTTTAACCGGCAGGGGCTTCCATTGATCCGGTATTCGCTTTCACCGGAGCGGTACAATCTTCTGGAAACCGTCACCTCGTCATAGTCGATGGCCAGCTGATGGTCGGCGTTATCAAGCGTAATGGCAACCGAAGCAAAGCCCTGGGGCTTTCTGGTCTCGGTTCCGGAAAAAATCACATCCTGCATGCTGGCGCTTCTTAATTGCTTTACCTTCTGCTCGCCGAATACCCAGCGGACCGCGTCGGCGACATTGCTTTTCCCGCTTCCGTTGGGGCCTACGATACCCGTAATGCCGTTATGGAACTCAAATACGATTTTATTGGCGAAGGACTTAAATCCCTGTATCTCAATATTCTTTAAATACATGCGTTTTCCCTACTTTTTCAGTCTGCAGATTCCTCGGTAGGCGGCCAGCTGCTCCGCCGCCTTTTTGGTCCGACCGCTGCCGCGGCCCAGCTCTTCTCCCCCCAGCATAACGCAGACCTCAAAAAGCTTGCAGTGATCCGGGCCGGATTCCTTTAAAAGCACATAGGACAGATCCTCCCGCCCTTTAGCCTGAACGATCTCCTGCAGGATAGTCTTGCTATCATAAAAGAGCTTTTTATGCTCGATATCGTTTAGTACAAAACGGCAGATAAACTCTTTTGCATTAGCAAGACCACCATCCAGGAAAATCGCGCCGATCACCGCTTCCATGGCATCGGAAACCACGGAGGGACGTTTCCTTCCTCCGGTCTGATCCTCTCCCTTTCCCAGATACAGATAATCACCCAAGGGGATCTCCTCCGCGCAGTAGGCCAGCGTAGGCTCGCAGACCAGGCTGGCCCTGAGCTTCGTCATCTCTCCCTCCGGCATATCCGGAAATTGGTGATAAAGAAAATTGCTGGAAACCAGCTCCAGCACCGCGTCGCCTAAAAATTCCAGCCGTTCGTTGCACCGGGTTTTGTCCCAGTGGCGCTCATTGGCATATGAGCTGTGGGTCAGGGCATGGGCCAAAAGTCCCGGTCTCTGGAACTGATAGCCGATGATCTCCTGCAGCTTCTCCAGTTTTTTATCCACTTCGTTCACTCTCCTTGTAATAAAGAAGGCGTCTCGGTAGGAGACACCTTAATTCAGAGCATTCTTGATTGCTTCCACCGCGTCGCCGACGCTGGTGATCTTTTCCGCTTCCTCC
>DVFQ01000050.1 GCA_018713185.1 Candidatus Copromonas avistercoris (nom. illeg.)
GGAGACGGATATCCGAGGAATCTTTCCGGAAAGGGAACGATCCTGGTCCATGGAAAACGGGCGCCGATTTTAGGGCGGATCTGTATGGACCAGTTTATGGCGGATGTAACGGAAATCCCGGAGGCAAGAGAGTGGGATCTGGTGACGCTTCTTGGAAGAGAGGGAGAGGAAGATATTTCCATGGAGGAGCTGGCGGCCGCCTGCGGCGGTTTTCACTATGAGATTCCCTGCCAGCTGGGGAAACGGGTGCCAAGACGGTATCTTTATCATGGAAAGCCGGTGGGAGCTTTATCCTGGCCGGATGGAGAATACGAGGGATTTGCGCCGGAAGCGGGATCCAGCGGGCGCAGATAAGGGAGGAGCCGCGCCGGAAGCGGAATAATCAGGCGTGGAAGGGCCCGATTTTTCTGATTTCTGCATAAGATAATCAAGGGATGTCAATACTGTTGGTACAGGGCAGCCTGAAAAACAGCAGCGGAGAGTGAAAACGTGATTATCAGACGCGGAGATATTTATTATGCGGATTTACGGCCGGTGATCGGTTCCGAGCAGGGCGGCGTGCGGCCGGTTTTGATCATACAGAATGATGTGGGAAATAAGCACAGCCCGACGGTGATCTGTGCGGCGATCACATCGAAAATGAATAAGGCGAAGCTTCCGACCCATGTGGAGCTAAACGCCAGACAGTGCGATATGGTACGGGATTCGGTCATCCTCCTGGAACAGCTGCGGACCATCGACAAGCAGCGGCTGAGAGAAAAAATCTGCCATATCGACGGGGAAATGCAGGATCGGGTCGACGAGGCCCTGCGGGTCAGCCTGGAGCTGGCTACATAAGAGATAAAACGGACGCGGCAGAATACCGGTTGGGAATCTGCCGCGTCTTTTTTCAGTTTATTTTAAGTAAGTGTCTATTTTAAGTAAGCGTCCATCCAGTTTACGATCTCGGTCATCCGGTCGATCCGGTTTTCCGGTTTTCCGCCTCTGGAAAGCTCATGGTTCTCGCCGTGGAACAGGCAGAGCTTCGCCGGGCAGCCGTTTCTCTTTACCGCGCTGTACATCGCGAAGCCCTCCGCCATGTAGCAGCGGTAGTCCTCATCCGAATGGATAAAGAGGATCGGGGTCTTGCAGTTGGGCGCGTACTGGAGCGGAGACTGCTTCCAAAGAAGTTCCACATTGGTTCTGGTGTTTCCGCCCTGGTTGTTTAAGATAAAGGTATGGCCGATATCGGAGTTGTGCTCGAAGGAAACCCAGTTGGCGATGGAACGCTGGGAAGCGGCCGCCGCGAACCGGTCCGTATGGCCGACGATCCAGTTGGTCATGAAGCCGCCGTAAGAGCCGCCGGTAACGCCGACCCGTTTCTGGTCGATGGCCGGATAGCGTTTTAATACCTCGTCGGTGAAATCCATGATGTTCTGGTAGTCAACGGTGCCGTAAATGCCGTTGATGTTGCCGAAATCCGTGCCACGTCCGTCGGATCCTCTGGGATTGCAGAAGAAGACGAAGTAGCCGGCGTTGGCCCACATCTGCATCTCATGATGGTAAACATCGGAGAAGACGGTGCGGGGGCCGCCGTGGATGTGAAGGATGGCCGGATAGGTCTTTCCTTCTTCGTAGCCGGCCGGTTTCAGTACCCAGCCGTGGATCTCATAGCCGTCGCTGGCGGTGAAGGCGAAGGCTTCCGGAGCAGAAACGGAATATTCCTCAGGCAGCCAGTCGTTTAAGTGGGTGACCTGTTTTCCATCCACATAAAGCTCGGCGATCTTTAAGCCCTTAAATTCGCAGCTGGCGATATGTCCCTCGCAGATATCGAAGCTGTCGCAGGAGCTGCCGTTTGTAAGAGGGCCGGAGATGGCGCCGTCCGCAGCCAGCTTGTACAGATGGGAGAAGTCGTCAACGGTGGAGGTAAAATAGAAATCTCCGTTCATGGCCTTATGGGAACGGCCCGCCCCAAATCTGGCGTCAGAGCCTACAGAGGAGCCGATGGAGGCGTCGTAGGGAACGAAGAGGCTCAGGGAGCCGTCGGCCAGGTTCATCTTATAGAAATCACAGTATTTGGTGAAATCCTTGTAGGAGGCGTCGGCGGACATGACGATGGCCTCATGCTCGTTTAAAAGCTCGATGCTGCCAGTCCGTACGGTTTCCGGCTCGATCATGGTCTTTGTTTCGCCGGTCTTTAAGTTGTAAAGATAAACGCCGGGCTTTAATCCCTGAACGCTCTGCTTCCAGGGGTAAGCGGTGTACAGCATCAGATCCTTGTAAATGGAGTATTCCATGCATTCGGTCCACTCGTCGGCGATCCAGGTCATCTCGCCGGAGGCCTTGTCGTAGATGGCAAAACGGTTTCTCTTGGCGTTGGTGAAGCCGAGGCCGTTGCCCCAGAAGGGAAGCTCGTCGATCACTTCGTAGGAGGTCTTTCTCGTCTCCTTGTAGTTATCGTATTTTACGGTAAGCAGATACCGTCCGGCGGACAGCTCGCGGATTGCCGAAACCTTGGCCGGAACGGAGAAGACTTCCTCCGCTTCCCCGCCGCAGGGGCAGATCTCATAGAAGCAGGTGCGCTCTTCCTTACTGTCCGCGTCCTTCTTCGGGTTGCGGTCAGCGGGGAACAGCAGTGTGTTGTCTGAAGTCCAGGCATAGGTCTTGGCGTCGTTTCCGGTTGTCAGCTTCTGTACCTTTTCTGATTTCAGATTGTACACATACAGATTCGCGCTGTAGTTGTTCTTTTCCCGATTGGCAGCGGAAACCACGAAAGCTACGGAAGAATGATCCGGAGAGAAGGTGGGATTGCTGACAAACTGAAATTTGAGAAAGGTATCGATCTCGATTTTTTTCATACTGATTCTCCTTCTATTTTTTGTTCACGCGGGCGGCTTTGGAACTGCGCCGCGGCCGCCCGCGCGGGATTTCCATTAATACCGGCCGTTTGCCTGCGTTATTCGATCACGCTGTCGGCGATCTCGGTTCCGGCGCATAAGAGGGCAAGCAGCAGCGTCAGCTGGCAGCCCTTGTAGGCGTCCTCAACCTTGAACTGCTCGTTTAAGGTGTGGGCCTTGGAATCATAGTCGGCGCCCATTCCCAGGCATACGGCCGGGATGCCGGCTTCCAGAGCGCGGTTGCAGTTGGTGGAGCCGCCGTTTCCAAGCTTCGGCTCCTGCCCGCCGATGTATTTGGAGGCAGCCATGGCCGCTTCTACGATGGGGGCGTGGCAATCCTGTCCGCCTGCGTTGACATCGCAGATATGCTTTACGTCGTATGTAATGGTATCCTTGCCCCAGCGGTCGGTTTCCTCTTTGCAGGCCTCCTCGATGGCGGCAAAGATTCGATCGCGCAGCTTTTCCAGCTCCTCCTGGGAATTGGAACGGAAGTTGAAGCGGATCTGCGCCGTGGGAACGATGGCATGAACCGATTCAAAGCTTCCGGCATGGAAGTTGGTGACCGCGAAGGTGGTCATCGGCTCCTTGGGAACCTGGAAATCGGCAATCTTAGCGATGGCTCTGGCGGCCGCGTGGAGCGGATTGGCAACCTTGCCGAACATTCCGCAGGCATGTCCGCCGATCCCGTGGAAGTTGACCTCATAGGTCTGGATTCCGGTGGCCTCGTAAACGATTTCCTGATAGCCGGGGCCGTCGACGGAGATGCTGGCCTCAAGCTCCGGGTGATGCTGTACATAATACTGCATTCCCTTTAAGGCGCCGGTGCCTTCCTCCTGGACGGTCCCGACGAACTGGATATCGCCCTTTGTCTGGATCCCGGCGGCGTTTAAGGCGCGGATCGTGGAAAGAACGGCGGCGCAGCCTCTGGTATCGTCAACGATTCCCGGGCATTTAATATAGCCGTCCTCCCGGACGATCTTAAGCTCTGTATCAAGAGGGAATACCGTATCCATATGCCCTTCTACTAGGGTCGTCTTTCCGCCGCCGGTTCCTTTGCGGATCCCGACACAGTTGCCGTATTCGTCGATATGGCAGTCGGTAAGCCCTTCTTCTTTGAACATTTCCAGAAGCCGGGCGGCTTTCTTTTCTTCATGGTACGTGGGGGCGGGGATCAAGGTCAGTTCGATCTGTTTTTCAATGACCTTATCCTGATCCTCCTTCATAAAAGCAAGGGCTTTCTGCACGCTGGCGTTTTCCGTCAGGGCGCTGAGCCTGCTTTGGATCTTTTCTGATACCTGATATTCCATCCCGTTGTTCCTCCTTGCTTTGTTTGTTTTTTATGGGCGAACGGCTGGCTTCCGGCAGCGCCGGACGATCGGATCCCGCCCATCCCACAAGTATCAGTATAGCAGATTTTTTAAAAATGAGAAATAGTTTTTCGCTTTATTTGGAGAAAATAGACAAAAGTTTACTTTAAGTAGGTGTCCATCCAATTTAAGATCTCGGCCATCCGGTCGATCCGGTTCTCCGGCTTCCCGCTTCTGGAAAGCTCATGGTTTTCCCCGTGGAACAAGCACATTTTCGCGGGACAGCCATTGCGCTTTACGGCGCTGAACATGGCGAGACCCTCGGCCATATAGCAGCGGTAGTCCTGGTCGGAGTGGATGAACAGGATGGGCGTTTTGCAGGCGGGCGCGTACTGGAGCGGGGACTGCTTCCAGAGAAGCTCCGGTACGGTCCGGGTATTTCCGCCCAGATCCTTTAAAACGAAATTATGGCCGATGTCGGAGCTGTGCTCATAGGAAATCCAGTTGGCGATGGAACGCTGGGAAGCGGCCGCCGCGAACCGGTCCGTATGGCCGACGATCCAGTTGGTCATGAAGCCGCCGTAGGAGCCACCGGTGACGCCGACCCGGTTTTCGTCAATTTCCGGATACCGTTTTAAAACCTCGTCGGTAAATTCCATCAGGTTATCATAGTCCACCGTGCCGTAGATCCCGTCCACATCGCCGAAATCGGCGCCGCGCCCGTCGGAGCCCCTGGGGTTGCAGAAAAAGACGAAGTATCCGGCGTTGGCCCAGACCTGCATTTCATGGTAGTAGATATCGGAAAACGCGGAGCGGGGACCGCCGTGGATATTTAAGATGGCGGGATACGTATAGCCCTCTTTCCAATCGGTGGGCTTCATGACCCAGCCGTGGATCTCATAGCCGTCGGTTCCGGTATAGGAAAAGGCTTCGGGAACGGAGCAGGAATATTCTTTTTCAAGCCAGTCGTTGAAGTGGGTGACCTGTTCTCCGTCGATAAAAAGCTCGGCCAGAGACAGTCCCCGAAACTCGCAGCTGGCGATATGGCCGTTTTGGATATCAAAGCTGTCGCAGGCGCTTCCCGCCGTAAGAGGACCGGAAATGCTCCCGTCCATGGAAAGCTTGTAAAGGTGGGAGAAATCGCCGATGGTGGAAAGGAAATAAAGCGCTCCATTTTCTGCCTTGTGGGACTGGCCGGAGCCGTATTTGGAGTCGGTTCCGGCAGAGGATCCGACGCAGGCGTCATAGGGCGCCAGAAGGGATAATGTGCCGTCCGAAAGCTCCAGCCTGTAGAAATCACAGTATTCGTTGAACTCCCGGTCCGAGGGCGGAAGCGCGGTTACAATGGCAGTTGTTTCATTGATCATTTCTATCATGTCGGTGCGCATGGTGTTGGGCGCGATCATGATCTTCGTCTCCTGGGTGGCCATGTTGTAAAGATAGACGCCCGGCTTGGCGCCCAGGACGCCCTGCTTCCAGCGGTAGGCCTGATAAAGCAGAAGATCGCCCCATACGGAGCAGGCCGTACAGTCGGTCCATTCGTCCACAGCCCAGGTAAGCTTCCCCAAGGCTCTGTCATAAATGGCAGCCCGGTTCCGTCTTGCGTTGGTAAAGCCGCGGCCGTTGCTCCAGAAGGGAAGCTCGTCGATGACCTCGTAAGAAGCTTTTCTTGTGCTTTTGTAATTATCAAAGGGGATCATCAGAAGATAGCGGTCTTTGGAAATCCGGCGGATGGAGGCGACGGTTTCCGGGATTGAGAACGCCCGGCAGGCTTCGCCGCCGCAGATGGAAATTTCAAAGAAATCCGACGATCCCGGGCTTGGTGCGGCCGCAAATAAAATCGTCGTGTCGGAAGACCAGGCATAGGTTTTTACATCCCTGCCGTTGGTGAGCCGTAAAAGCTTTTTTGTTTCCAGGCTGTAAACATACAGATCCCCGTGATAGGTATTCTGCTCCCGGTCCGGGACCGTAACGAGAAACGCGGCGTTCGCTCCGTCCGGAGAAAAGAGGGGATTGCTTACAAACTGGAATTGCAGAAAGGTATCGATTTCAATCTTTTTCACAGGTAGCCTCCTTGTATCAAAGAATTGATTTCAGTATAGCAGATTTTCAGAAAATACGAAATAGGATTTCAGGAGAAATATGAAAAAGGCAGCGGTTTTTTGTCCCGCTGCCTTTTGATATGATACCATTTTGTACTGCTGTTTTTTGTCTAGCCGTATCGATCCTTTATTCGTCCCAGTTGTGGTAAACCGCCTGCACGTCGTCGTCCTCGTCCAGAAGATCCAGGATCCGGTTCATCTTCTTAATAGAATCTTCGTCGGTCAATTCCACCCAGTTCTGGGGGATCATGGTGACGGAGGCTTCCATCATCGGAATACCGGCCGCTTCCAGGGCCTCGCGGACCGCGCTGAAGGAATCAGGATCCGTAATTACTTCGTAGCTGTCTTCCTCCTCGGAGAAATCCTCGGCGCCTGCGTCCAGAGCCGCCATCATGAGCTCATCGGCGTCCATGTCGCATTCTTCTTTATCAATGATGATCTGTCCCTTGCGGTCAAACATAAAGGAAACGCTTCCCTGGGAACCGACGTTTCCACCGCCCTTGGTAAAGGCGCTCCGTACATTGGCGGCCGTCCGGTTCTTATTGTCCGTCAGCGTATCGACGATAATAGCGACTCCGCTGGGGCCGTAGCCTTCGTAGGTAAGGTTTTCGTAGTTGACAGAGCCCAGATCTCCGGCGGCCTTTTTGATTCCCCGCTCGATGGTATCGTTGGGCATGTTGTTGGATTTTGCTTTGGCGATTACGTCGCGCAGCTTGCTGTTGTTGGCGGGATCCGGTCCGCCTTCCTTTACGGCCACTGCGATTTCTCTGCCGATAACGGTAAAGATCTTTCCTTTCGCAGCGTCGTTCTTTTCTTTCTTATGCTTGATGTTGGCAAATTTTGAATGTCCTGACATCGTTCCAGCTCCTTTTCTCCTGACAATCCTGTTTTTTTGCTGTATCAGCCTGCCATCCGGCGCCGGTCCGGCCGAATGGGCGTATGCATTCCATAACTTATTTATCTTATCACTATTTTCATGATCTGACAAGATTATCTTTTCCATGATCGCGAATCTTTTCCAAGGCTTTTCCAAGATCGTAAATCTTTTGAAAAATTACGGTGAAAGCTGTCAGTATGAAAGATGTCAGTATGGAGGCTGCCGGTATGGAAGCTTTCAGCATGGAAGCTTCGCGGGTCTTTGCTAAAACGGCCGCGGCGGTTTCAATGGAATGTTAGGAAAGCTCCCGGAAAAACTCCACGGAGCGATCGATCTTCTTCATCAGCGCGTCAAACATTTCCGGCGTCAGGGACTGAGCGCCGTCGCAGAGCGCTTTTTCCGGATTGTTGTGGACTTCGATGATCAGGCCGTCGGCTCCGGCCGCAATGGCGGCTAAGGAGAGCGGTTCCACCAGGGAGCGGATCCCGGAGGCATGGCTGGGATCGACGATCACCGGAAGATGGGTCTTCTGCTTTAGGACCGGAATAGCGGAAATGTCCAGCGTGTTTCTCGTAGAGGTTTCAAAGGTTCGGATTCCCCGTTCGCAGAGGATTACATTTTCGTTCCCGCCGGCCAGGATGTACTCGGCGCTCATGAGCAGCTCATCCAGAGTGTTGGCCAGGCCGCGCTTTAAAAGAATAGGCTTCTGGAGCTTCCCCAGCTCCTTTAAAAGTTCAAAATTCTGCATATTGCGGGCGCCCACCTGGATGACGTCCACATCTTCGAACAGGGGGAGATGCTCGGCGCTCATGATTTCCGTTACCACCGGAAGGCCGGTCGCCTGTTTGGCGTTTAAAAGAAATTCCAATCCCTGTTCGTGAAGGCCCTGGAAGGCGTAGGGAGAGGTTCTGGGCTTAAAGGCGCCGCCGCGGAGAAAATGGGCTCCGGAGTTCTTGACGTCCTGGGCGACCTCCGTAATCTGCTCTCTGGATTCGATGGAGCAAGGGCCGGCGATGACCTGGAAATTCCCTCCGCCGATTTTTCTCCCGCCGATATCAAGGATGGAATCCTCCGGATGCATGGAGCGGCTGGCCTTTTTATAAGGCTCGCGGATCCGCTTTACATCCTCGATAACGTCGATGGCCCGCAGCCAGTCCTCCTGAATGGAAGAGGTATCGCCGATGAGCCCGATTAAGGAGGCTTCGGTCCCTTGGGAAAGATGGAGCTTAAATCCGCGGTGGATCAAGGTTTCCTTCAGCCGTTCTACCTGATCCTGATTGGCGTTCTGCTTTAAAATAATAATCATAAAGATATCCTCCTGTATTATCTATGAAAATAAAAAGCTGTGAAATAAAAAGCGGCGCCTGCAAGTGCTGCAGACGCCGGAATCCATTCCCATTGAAAATCAAGCCTTGGATGGAACCATTTGTTTCCTGCAGCCGAAAAAGTCCGCGCCGTAATCATAGCCCGGAAAATAATAATAGGAATAAAGAGCGGTCAAATTCGATGCGTTCATAAATGGGTTCCTCCAGAGTGTTCAGAATGATGAATTTATCATACCCTTCACGGACCGGTTTGTCAACAGGAAAATTTATCAATTTAAAGCGCAACGCTTTTGTGTACTGATGTACACTGTTACCACGGGATATTTTCGATGATAAGGGCTGCGCCGGAAACGATGAGAGCCGCGGTTACCGCTTTTTTCGCGGTTTTTTCGTTGAGAACCGCGCTGCTTTTTATTCCGAGGAATAGGCCGGCGAGCATAAAGGGCATCAGTATGGCCGCGTTCTTTAAAATTTCCGGCGTGATGATTCCAGTGGCCGCATAAATACAGATCCGCATCATATTTTCAATAATGAATACGGCGCACATATTGGCTTTAAAGGAACCGTTGTCCTTCGTAACGCGGTTGACGTAAGCCGCCAGCAAGGCTCCGACGCCGTAGAGGCCGCAAAGGACGCCGGAGAGGACGCCGATGGCGATCAGAACCGGTTTCGAGCCTTTGGACTCTTTTCCAATAAATTCCCGGATCAGCATTTCCAGGCCGATGAAGACGACGACAAAGCCGAAGATCAGTTTAATGATACCGGCGTCCGCATTTTTTAACAGAAAGATTCCGGGGAGACTTCCGGCGATGACAAGAGCTGTCAGCGGAAGCCAGATTTTTCGGTCAAGATTTTTTCGTTCTTTCCAGGCTAAAATGACGTTGGTGGGATAACCCAACAGGACCTCTAATGGGGAGATGTTGATGTTATTCATAGTAAAGCCCAGGATTGTGGTGAATACCAGAGTGTTGGCAAAACCGCAGAGGCCCTTTACAAAATAGGCGCATACGGCAGCCACGATTAACCAGAGCATGGAAATACCTTCTTTCTTTGGCAGAGAACGCCTAACAAAATGGGATTGCGTTGGAACAGCGGCTCTGCGGTTAAAGCCAAAGAGCCGCCGTTACAGATTGTAGCAGATTTTTCGCTGTTTGTACAGAAAAAGAAGGAGGCGCCGAACAAGGAAGCTCATTCGGCGCCTGTCAGAAACGGAATCGGACCTACTGAATCGGATACGAGAATGTATGGTACGGGGGATCGACGGTTCTGTCCCATGGAGTATAGAAGGAAATCGTGACGGAAGAGATCCCCTGCTCCTCCAGATAAAGGGCCGCGTCCTCCTCGCCGGAAATTTCGCTGTAAAGCGCGTCGGCTCTTCCCTTTAGGCTGGCGCTTAGGGAATCGGGATCCGCGTTGGCGCTGTAAATGGAGATTTCCGCGAAAAGCTCCTTTGAATCCGGAAGGATGCCGAACCGGCGCAGGGTAACATTGGGAATGGAGCCGATCTGATAGATTTCATCGGAAAATTCGGCTTCGTTAAAATCAGCGGCAAACTGATAAGCGATGGTCTGAAGCTGGTATTCTTCCTCCGGCAGATCGATGGCAAGCAAAACTCCGGGCAAGGCCTGGCTCATATGGCTGGAATCATATTTGTAGTCCGGGTTCTGGCTGTCAAAAAAGTCGGTCGTTAGCTCCCGCAGCTTATATTTTCCGCAGCTTGTATTTCGCAGCGCCATTCTGATTTCGTTATCAAGGGGCTCGATGATTTCTTTTTCTTTTGCTATTTTGTCCTCAATTGATAACCC
>DVFQ01000051.1 GCA_018713185.1 Candidatus Copromonas avistercoris (nom. illeg.)
TTGACCAATGTGGGGAGAAAGCCCACGATTGAAGGAGATAATCCCGCGGGCGTGGAGACGTATCTCTATGATTTCGCTGGAAATCTCTATGGAATGCAGATTAAAGTGGAGCTTTTAGACTTTGTCCGTCCGGAAAAGCAGTTCGATTCCATCGAGGATTTAAAGCGCCAGCTGGATCATGACGTCGCCGTCTGCAAAGAGCGGTATCTTGCGCTGGCTGCCGGATTGCCGGAGATAATCGGGCGAGGAAAATTTTGAAAGGAAGGAACATGGGGAAAAAGGATTACAGGACGTATCTTGTTATTGGCATGATCGCCGCTGCCGTCTGTTTGTTTGTTATCAAATTTGATTTTCTTGTATCGCTGGCGTCGCTGGCGATGGAGGCGGCGTTTCCGCTGCTTTTGGGCTGCGTGGTGGCTTATGCGGTGAATATTCCTTTGAAGCGGCTGGAGCGGCTGTATTTTCCAAATGCTAGATCGCGGCTGATCCAAAAGACCCGCCGCCCGGTCTGCATTGTATTGTCGTTTGTGTTTTTAACGGGAGTTGTTTTCTTAATCATTAATATCGTGGTGCCGGAGCTGTTATCCAGTATCCAGCTGATTATGGTCGAGATCCCGCCTCTCTTAGAGGACATTTGGAGCTGGTCCGTAGTGCAGTTAGACGAACTTCCTGAGCTGCAGGGATATTTGGCGAATGTAAATGTCAACTGGCAGGAGGTGGCGAAAAAGACCTTCGATTTCCTGGTCGCAGGGGCAGGCGGACTGTTTACTTCGGTTATCACTGTGATTTCCAGCGTGTTCAGCGCGGTAGTCAATATCCTGGTAGCCTTTATTTTCGCGATCTATCTTCTGAACGCAAAGGAGAATTTAAAGCGTCAGGCGGGCTGGATTCTGCAGGCTTTTGTAAAAACGGCGGCAAAGGAACGGATCTGCTATGTGGTGCGGGTTTTTCATGAAACCTTTACCAATTTCATTGTCGGCCAGTGCATGGAGGCGGTGATCATCGGGACGCTCTGCGCGGTTTTGATGACGGTTCTGCGGCTGCCTTATGCGGTGATGACCGGAACGGTCGTAGGCGCGACGGCGCTGATTCCCGTTGTGGGCGCTTATATCGGCGCCGCGGTCGGCGCGTTCATGGTTTTTACCGTGGATCCGATCCAGGCATTGATTTTTATCGCGGCTTTGGTGGTACTGCAGCAGGTGGAGGGAAATTTGATCTATCCCAAGGTGGTGGGCTCCGCCATCAGCCTGCCGGGGCTCTGGGTGCTGGCGGCCGTTACCATCGGCGGCGGAGTGATGGGAATCCTGGGAATGCTGCTAGGCGTGCCTTTGGCGGCATCGGCCTACCGGCTTCTTCGGGATGAGGTTTCTGCCCGGATCGACGGGGATGCGGATCGCTGCGGCTGTCCGTCCGACGGAAACGCGGATCGCTGCGGCCGTTCGTCCGGCGGGAACGCGGATTGCCGCGGCTGTCCGTCCGATGAGGATGCAGAATCGGCGCTTTCCAGGCAGACGAAGGAGAAAACGGAAGCTTCTTCCGGCGCCGAAAGCTCGGAACAGGAGAAGGGGACGCCATAAGCGTCTTTAAAGCTGCGAAAGAAGAGCATGACGCATGCAGAGGAGTTTGTGTTGAGTGTCGTGGAGCGTCAGAGAGGAATACATGGAAGAAAAGAAACAGGATACGGTAAAGGAAAATAGGAAACAGGTGGCGGGGAAAGAAAACGGAGCCGGCCAGGCTTCGGAGGCTTCCAGACGGGGAAGAAGCCGGAGACAGCCTCTTGAGGAACGAAAAAAGAATGGCTCGGTTCGGCCTAAGGTGTTTGCCGCGCTGGGGGCGGCTGTGGTTTTGGCAGCTGCTTCTGGAGGTATTTTCTTTTACCGTCAGGTGCAGAAGTATGAGGAATGCTTCCTTCCGGGCACCGTGATCAATGAAATGGATATGTCCGATAAAACCGTGGAGCAGGTTAAGGAAGAAATCATGTCGGGACTGGACGGTTATGTGCTGACGATCCGGGAGCGGGGTGGAAATGAGGAAACGATTTCAGGCGAAGCCATCGGGCTTCACGCGGAATTTGACGGCAGCCTGGAGGCGCTTTTAGAGAACCAGAATCCCATGGACTGGTGGAAAAGAAAATGGAATCCCGCGCAGGATAACGGAGCGGACGGCTCCGGCGGGAGCGGTCAGGAAGAAAGTGGATCTGATGAGAGCAGCCAGGAAGGGAACGGCTCCGGCAAGGGCAGCCAAGACGGAGCGGATGATGGCTCCGGCGGAATATGGATCGAGACGATGCTGGCTTATGACGAGGAATTGTTTTCCCAGGCAGTAAAGGAGCTGGATTGTATGGACGAGGCGTCCATGGCTTTGCCGGAGGACGCGCGTATATCGGAATATCAGCCGGAAACGAAATCCTATGAAATCATACCTGCGGTTCAAGGGACAACCCTTGTTTTGGAAAATGTGGAACAGGCGGTCTCGGAAGCGGTGCTGAGCTTATCTTCGGAGGTGGATCTGGAAGAAAAGCAGTGCTACACCAAGCCAGCGGTGGATACGGAAGACGAGAGACTGGTTTCGCTGGCGGCCCAGATGAACCAATATGTCGGTGCGGTGGTGACCCATACGTTTGGCAGCAGCCAGGAGGTTCTTGACGGCGATACGATCCACCAGTGGATTGTGACGGACGGCGCGACAGCGTCCATTGATGAGAGCCAGGCGGCCGCATATGTAAAAGCGCTGGCCAAAACATACGATACGGCGTATCAGACGAAGACCTTAAAGACCTCGTATGGAAAGACCGTAAAGATTACGAAGGGAAATTACGGCTGGAGAATGAATCAGGCAGCGGAAACGGCGGCGATCCTGGAAATTATCCGGAATGGGGAGCAGCAGACGAGAGAGCCGGAATATTCTCAGACGGCAGCCAGTCATGATGGAAAAGATTACGGCGATACCTATGTAGAGATTAATTTGACTGCCCAGCACCTGTTCTTTTATAAGAATGGGAAGCTGCTAGTGGAGTCGGACTTTGTATCGGGCAACGAGTCCCGGGGATGGGCGACGCCGTCAGGCGCATATCCCCTTACCTATAAGGAGCGGAACGCGACCTTAAAGGGGGAAGGCTACGCGACGCCGGTTTCCTATTGGATGCCCTTTAACGGCGGAATCGGAATGCATGACGCCAGCTGGAGGGGCAGTTTCGGCGGGACGATCTATAAAACCAATGGTTCCCATGGCTGCATCAATCTTCCGCCTGCCGTGGCGAAAACGATTTATGAAAATATTTCGGCGGGAATGCCGGTGCTCTGTTATCACTTAGAGGGAACAGAGGCTGGAGCCGGAATAAACACGGGAGCTGGAACAGATTCTTCCGCAGCGGAGACGACGGCAGCGGAAACGACCGCAGCAGAGACGACGGCCGGGGAATCGGCGGGAGAAACCGCGGCGGAGAGCCAGGCAGAAACGGAGACGCCGGTTTCCGAGACAGCGCCGGCACAAACAAATGCTCCCGGGCCGGGAGGTACCGAGACGGGCTCCGCGGAAACGCCGCCTTTCGGGCCGGTGGCGGGAGAGACAACGCCGGCGGCAGACGTTCCCGAGACGGCGTCTCCTTCCGGCGAGGTTCCTCCGGTTGGCCCGGGAATGCCGGAATCCGGATCGATGGTCGGACCGGGCGGCGTCGATCCGGGGCCTTCGGATACCCCGGATATGTCCGGCGGGGATGAAGAAGGAGTCGGGCCGGGATTTTCGGATGTGTTATAGCTGGCAGATATGCCGGAAAAACAGCAATATAGGTTGAGCGAAAGTCCTCAGCACGGGAGATCCTGTGCTGGGGACTTTTTGTTTTTTGACGATTCTTTTGTTTGTTCTGAAAATCTCATATTCAAAATAAATCCATCGATATATTTTTCTAATGCAATTAATTCAATAAGTCGTAATAGTT
>DVFQ01000052.1 GCA_018713185.1 Candidatus Copromonas avistercoris (nom. illeg.)
TCAGCGTTCCGCTTCATACGGAAACTCAAGAAGGATTTTGCATTGAAAAAGCCGTGCCCGTATGCTATACTTTTTAGTTGTAGCAAAAATACTGAGAAAGGCAGAAAACCCGTAAAGTCAAGGCTTTCTGGATAGGTAACGATAGATATGAAATTAGGTATCGTTGGACTTCCCAATGTAGGAAAAAGCACGCTGTTCAATTCCCTGACAAAGGCCGGCGCGGAGTCCGCCAACTACCCGTTCTGCACCATCGACCCCAACGTAGGCGTCGTGGCGGTTCCGGACCCAAGGCTTAAGCTTTTAACCGACCTCTATCATTCTGAAAAGACGACGCCCGCCGTCATCGAATTCGTAGATATCGCCGGTCTGGTAAAAGGCGCCTCCAAGGGCGAGGGCCTTGGAAACCAGTTCCTCTCCAATATCCGCGAGGTGGACGCCATCGTCCACGTGGTCCGCTGCTTTGAGGATCCCAACGTCATCCATGTGGACGGAAGCGTGGATCCCCTTAGAGACATTGAAACCATCAACCTGGAACTGATCTTCTCCGATATCGAAATCCTGGAGCGGCGGATCGCCAAAATGGGCAAGGGCGCCGTTTCCAACAAGGCCCTGGCAAAAGAGGTGGCGATCTTAAAAGCCGTAAAGGAGCATCTGGAAAACGGAAAGCTGGCGAAAACCTATGAGCCGGCCGACGAAGACGAGGCGGCCTTTATCGCCTCTTTGAACCTTCTTACCTGGAAGCCGGTTATCTTCGCCGCCAATGTGAGCGAGGACGATCTGGCGGACGACGGCGCTTCCAATCCTTATGTCCAGTCCGTCCGGAGCTTCGCCGCGGAAAACAACAGCGAGGTATTCGTCATCTGCGCCCAGATCGAGCAGGAAATCGCCGAACTGGACGATGATGAAAAGCGGATGTTCTTAGAAGATCTGGGCTTAAAAGAATCCGGCCTGGAGAAGCTGATCGCCGCCAGCTACCGGATCCTTGGCTTGATCAGTTACCTGACCGCCGGTGAAAAGGAAACCAGAGCCTGGACCATCAAGGTGGGAACCAAAGCCCCCCAGGCCGCCGGCAAGATCCACTCCGATTTCGAGCGGGGCTTTATCAAGGCCGAAGTCGTCAACTATCAGGATCTCCTGGACTGCGGCTCCTACACCGCCGCCAAGGAAAAGGGACTGGTACGGATCGAAGGAAAAGACTATGTGGTAAAAGACGGCGACGTGGTGCTGTTCCGGTTCAACGTGTAGTCTGCTTCATGCCGCAATCCGTTTCATATTCAAAAAAACGGCTGCCAGCCGGGAATCCTGCTCCAAAAAAGGGAACAAATTCCTCGGCCAGGCAGCCGCTTATTTTTTTGCTTGGCAAACTCTCTTTCGCCGGATTTCCGGCGTCCCGTTACTCCAGATCGTCCAGGTCCTCTTCCGCTACCAGCTCGTCGTATTCTTCCGTATCCAGCAGCTCGTCGAACGCGTCCGCCACGATCTCATACTCGTCGTCATCCTCAATATTGGCCAGATCCGGATTTCCCTCCGCATCCTCTAAATAGCGGTACAGATAAACCTCTCCGTCCTCCGCTTCCCGGCCGTCCAAGGGCAGGAGCGCGATATAGTCCCGGCCGCCCGCTTCAAAAATCGTCAACACCACGCACTCCAGCTCTGTTCCGTCGTCCAAAGTCAGAGTTACGGTCATTTCCTCGCCATTTTCCAGCATTTCATTATCGGAGCCGGCTCCGTTCTTTTTGTTTCCCATATATTTTTCCTTTCTACTGTTTTTCAATGCCGCCGCATTTTTCTTTCATTATAAGCGGCCGCCTGCCGTCTGTCAAATCCTGTCTGCCAAAATGTGCTGCTTTCTAAAATGTATTGGTTACCAAAACACGCCGGTCTCAAAAAACGCGCTGGTTTCTCCCGACGGGGGCATTGCTTTAATACTCGATTCCCGCTCTCGCCGGAATTCCCCGGTCAAAGGGATGCTTGATGTTTCGGATCTCCGACACATAATCCGCCAGGGAAAGAAGCGCTTCCGACGGATCTCTTCCGGTCATCGCCACCTCCAGTCCCCGGGGCCTGCTCTTTAAAAAAGAACAAACCTGTTCCTCTGGGACCATACCATAACGGACCGCCGCCATGATCTCATCCAGCACCAAAAGATCGCTGTCCTTCGCTTCCCGGACGGCCCGCTCAAACAGCAGCCGGTTCCAGGCCGTCGCCTCTTTTTTCGTTTTCTCATCCATCTTCCATACAAAGCCAAAATTCCGCTCATTGGGAAGGACCCGGATTCCCGGAACCTGCCGAAGGGAAATCAGCTCGCCCGAATCCTCATTCTTTAAAAAGCGGACAATCAGGACTTTTTTGCCCCGTCCGGCGGCCCTCAGCGCGAGCCCCAGCGCGGCGCTGGTCTTTCCCTTCCCATCTCCGCAGTAAATGTGAACCAATCCTTCTTGAACCAGTCCCGCTTCCTCCTTCATTCCAGACACTCCTTTAGAAATCTTGACGGCTCCTGCTTTCGGTGATACCGCTCTTTTACCGCGAAAAGATGAAGCCGGTCCTTTGCCCGGGTAAGCGCCACGTAAAACAGCCTCCGCTCCTCCTCTAAGTCCGCCGGCTGCGCCGCCTTATGGTGAGGGATCACGCCTTCGTTGACGTCGGTTACAAATACCACCGGATATTCCAGCCCTTTGGCGCTGTGCATCGTGGAAAGCGTAACCCCCTCCTGGCTCTTGGAATTCGCCCGGCTCCTGGCCTTTAGCTCCTCCTCATAGGACGCGGCATGCTCCTTCCACTGTTCGGCCGTATCAAAGGCGGACGCGCTTTCCAAAAGCTTATCCGCCGTCTCAAAAAGTTCCTCCGGTTCCATCCGCCGAAACTGCGCATATTCCCGCAGATAATCGTCATATCCCACCGACTTTCGCAGGTAATTGACAGCCGGCCCCGGCTTCAGCCTTCCAATGGTGCGAAGGTCCCCTTCCAGATCATAAATCCGCTCCTGCATCCAGTCTTTATCGGCATAAAATTCCAGAAGCGAGTCAAAGGATACCTGGGGATCCGGAAACGCCGCACGGCTGAAATAGCGATTGGGCCGGTTCATGATCCGAAGGAAATCCGCCCGGCTGCTTCCTCCGGCCCCAAGCGTCAGGTAAGAAAAGAAATCCCTGGCGATCCAGTGGCTGTAAATACTGGGCACACCGTCCCGCAGGCAGAAGGGAATATTATACTCCATTAATTTTTCCGCCAGAAGTCCCAGGTTGGCGCCAGTGCGGAACAGCACCGCCATTTCGCTCCAGGCATATCCCGCTTCCCGGTAGCTGCGCAGCGCTCTGGCCGCCGCATCCATTTCCCGCAGGGGATTTTCAAAAATCTTAAGCTGCACCGGCCGGCCCGCGCCCCGGGCCGGAACCAGCTTCTTGGGAAAACGGACCTGATTATGGCCAATGAGCCGCAGCGAAGTCTCCACGATCTCCTTCGCGGACCGGTAATTGGTCCCCAAAAGCACCCGCTTGCAGCCCGGATAATCCTTTTCAAAGCCCAGCATGATCTCCGGCTTCGCGCCGCGGAACCGGTAAATCGACTGATCGTCGTCCCCAACGATAAACAGGTTGTTTTCCGGAAGGGCCAAAAGCTTTACGATCTCATACTGCAGACGGTTGATATCCTGGAACTCATCCACCAGAAGATACTGATATTTTCTCTGCCAGGCGGACAAAATATCCTTCCGTTCACAAAACAGCTCCCAGCACATGGTCAGCATATCGTCAAAATCCAGCTTTCCCTGCTCCCGCAGCATTCCTTCATATCCGGAATAAATTTTCTTAAACAATTCCTCCGGACAATTCTGGGAATAATAGCAGTCCAGATCCAGACGTTCCCCCTTCACATAGCTGATCTCATTTAGGAGCGAGGAAATCAATTCCCCCTGATCCTCCGACGCCAGCTCCGTCCCGTCGATCAGCGTCTTTAGATACGCCCGTTTTTCCTCCTCGCCGATCACATTCCCCGGCGGGAACCGGTATGCCAGCCGGAGGATTTGATAAAAGACCGAATGAAAGGTTCCAAAGCTGACCCGTTTCCCGATCTCCCGGTCCATCCCCGCCTGATCCGCCAGCTTCAAAAACCGTTCCTTCATTTCCGCCGCCGCGGCTTTTGTAAACGTAATGACAAGAATGCCGGAGGGGCTTACGCCCTGCTCCAGCAATCGTTGTATCCTGTGTGTAATTACCGTGGTCTTCCCCGACCCAGGGCCGGCAAGAACCATCATAGGCCCCTCTTTATGGGAAAGGGCCGCCCGCTGCGCGTCATTAAATTCCATTCTTCACCTATCTGCGTTTTGTTAGTTTCCCGCAGGGCTGTAGAAAAGCTGTACCCAATAAATTCCATAGCCGGTACCGGGACACCGGTAACAGCCAAGCGCGCCCTCCGTATAGTTCTCATTGAGGATATTGGCGCGATGTCCAGAGGAATTCATCCAGCTGTTTACCGCCTCTTCGGGCGTCCGCTGTCCGGCCGCGATATTTTCGCCCACCCAGCGGTAGCTCTCAATCCCTACTTCCTCCAGGACCGTATAGCAAGTAGAGCCGTCCGGCCTGGTATGGGAAAACAGTTCGGGAAGCTCCTCCGCACGGATGCGGCAGGCTTCCATCAGATCATCGTTCAATTCCAGCGGTTCCCGTCCTTCTTTTTCCCGCTCCTCATTGATCAGCTCGAAGCACTCCAGAGCGAAATCGTCATCCCAGCCTTCGCTGACATCCTCCGTCTGATGATACGCGCTTTCCTCATTCCGGTCTTCATCGGTAATATCCGAAGCCTCTTTTCCGCTCTCGGAGGAGGTTCCGATCTCCGTTCCGAAAAAGCCGGGAGTCACTGCTCTTCTGGCGACGGCTCCATTTTCCAGCCACGCGCCGGAACCGTCGACCGCATACCCGTCAACCGTCGTCGAAGCGTACATCCAGCCGCTTCCGTCAAACCGGTAGCTTTCCGCAAAACCGTCTCCGTTTCCGTCGATCCAGAACCAGCCGCCCGCCGGATAGGAACCGTCGTCCTGCCGGTACCACCAGTTGGAAATCCCATTGGAATTTTCCGCCCGGTTTACATCCTGCACCCACTGTCCGGCATACGCCGCCTGCGCCCACGTCAGGGACAAGGCCGCCGCCAGACCCCATACTGCCAGCTTTTTCATACCCTTTCCTCCTTTGTATTTCTGCCGCGGATATCCGCCGCAGGGAACCGTTCTCTCACGGTTCCCCTTCTTCATTCATCTTCCGTTTCACTAATCCGCGATTCCCTCTGACAGAAGTTCGATTCCCTTCTGGATCCGCTTTAAGGATTCTTCTTTTCCAAGAACCTCCAGGATCTCCGTCGCTCCCGCCGGCGTCATCTGCTTTCCGGATACAGCGATCCGGATCGGCCACATGACGAAACCGGTCTTTACGCCCTTTTCCGTCACATAACGGGACAGCGCCTCATAAAGCGCGTCGTTGGAATAGTCCTCCTGAGCCTCGAGGATCGGAAGCACCTCCCGAAGCGTCTCCAAAGAGCTCTCCCGGGTGGTCTTCATCTTTTTATGGACATACAGCTCCGGATCATATTCCGGCAGCTCCTCAAAGAAATCGATCTGGGGCGCGATATCCGGGAATACCTCGATGCGGGTCTTCACCATGGCCGCGATCTTCTTTAAATCCAGCGGCTTCTTGATCACTGCCTTCAAATAAGGCTCCGCCAGCTCATAGAACCGGTCGAAATCCATCTTCTTCATATATTCGCCATTCATCCAGCGAAGCTTCGTCATATCAAACACCGCAGGAGATTTGCTGATATTGTGGTAATCAAAGGCCTTTACCAGCTCCTCCAGAGTAAAGAACTCCTGATTATCCGACGGAGACCAGCCAAGCAGCGCTACGAAATTCACCACTGCCTCCGTTAAAAAGCCCTGCTCAATCAGATCCTCAAAGGAGGAATGGCCGCTGCGCTTGCTGAGCTTTTTATGCTCCTCGTTGGTAATCGTCGGGCAGTGAACGTACACCGGCACCTCCCAGCCGAATGCCTCGTAAAGCCGGTTGTATTTGGGCGAGGAGGAAAGATATTCATTTCCCCGGACCACATGGGTGATCTTCATCAGGTGGTCGTCCACCACGTTGGCAAAATTATAGGTCGGATATCCGTCGGATTTGATCAAAACCATGTCGTCCAGCTCCGAATTATCCACCGTAATATCCCCGTAGATCTCGTCATGGAAGGTGGTGCTTCCCTCTCTCGGGTTGTTCTGGCGGATTACAAACGGCATCCCGGCCTTTAAGTTGGCTTCCACCTCTTCCTTGGAAAGGCTCAGGCAGTGCTTGTCATAAACCATGATCTCTTCGCCGTTGACATTTTTCTTCAGAGAATCCAGGCGCTCCTGGGTACAGAAGCAGTAATAGGCCTCGCCCCGCTCCACCAGCTTCTTCGCGTATTCCATATAGATTCCGGCCTTCTGGCGTTCACTCTGGACATAGGGGCCGTAGCCGCCGTCCTTATCCGGGCCTTCGTCATGGATCAGCCCCGTTTTTTCCAGCGTCCGGTAAATGATCCCTTCCGCGCCCTCCATCTGGCGCTCCTGATCCGTATCCTCGATCCGCAGAAGGAAATCGCCGTCCTCATGCTTGGCGATCAGATACGCGTACAGCGCGGTTCTTAAATTTCCAACATGCATCCGGCCCGTGGGGCTCGGAGCAAACCTTGTCCTGATTTTCTCCATATCACTAGACTCTCCTGTTTCTTATTATTTCTTATTAAAATATTGCTGAAACAATTGATATCGGGGCCAAATTATTTTGGCCCCTGCCTTTCCAAATTCCGTCCGCTACGCCGCCATATCCAGAAGGCGGCAGGCCAGATCAAAATATACCATCAAGCTGACGGCGTCCACGATCGTCGTGATCAGCGGAGACGCCATGATCGCCGGATCCATTTTTAATGTCTTCGCCGCGATGGGCAGTACACATCCGATCGTTTTAGCAGCTACCACCGTACAGAAAAGGCTCAAAACGACCGTAAGGCAGATCATCGTATTCCCCGGATACTGAAGCATCAGACGGATAAAATTAACCAGGGACAAAACGACGCCCACCAGCACTCCGACCCGTACTTCCTTCCAGACCACCCTTAAAATATCCGTTACCGCGATCTCGCCTACGGCCATTCCGCGGATGATCATGGTGCTGCTCTGGCTTCCGCAGTTTCCGCCGGTATCCATTAGCATCGGAACAAAGCTCACAAGAAGGGGGACCGCCGCAAACGCGTTCTCATATTTTAACAGGATCCCTCCGGTAATGGTGCTGGAAAGCATCAAGATCAAAAGCCAGGGGATCCGGTTTTTCGCCAGCTGGAACACCCCGGTTTTCAGATAGGGCTTCTCGCTGGGAAGCATGGCGGCCATCTTCTCAAAATCCTCCGTAGCCTCCTCTTCCATAACGTCCATTACGTCGTCAACCGTAACGATTCCCACCAGCCGGTCTTCGCTGTCCACCACCGGCAGAGACAGAAGATCATATTTATTCATGGTGTCCGCCACCTGCTCCTGATCCTCCGTCGTGTAAGCTTTGATCACATGGGTGTCCATAATATCCCCCACCTTCGTCTCGTAGGGGTTCATCAGCAGATCCTTCACGGTTACGACGCCGTCCAGATGCCGCCCTTCATCCATCACGTAGCAGGTATAGATCGTTTCCGAATCCACCGCGTGCTTCCGGATATACGCGAAGCACTCCTCGACGGTCATGGTCTTTTTCAAGCCCACATACTCGGCCGTCATAATGCTGCCCGCGCTGTTTTCCGGATAATTTAAAAACTGATTGATCAGCTTCCGCGTATCCGGCGTCGTGCTTTTTAATACCCGGCGCACCACCGCCGCAGGAAGCTCCTCTACCATATCAACAGCGTCGTCCACATAAAGCTCTTCCATAATTTCCGAAAGCTCCTGGTCCGTAATGCTGTTGATAATGTGCTGCTGGTTCTCCACCGGCAGCTCGGCAAATACATCCATCGCCAGATCCTTCGGCAGCATCCGGAATACGATCACCGTCCGCTCCGAATCCAGCTCCTCCATAAACGCGGCGACATCCACCGCGGGAAACTCCAGAAGCGCCTCCTTCAGCTGACGGTACTGCTTTTCCTCTGCCAGCTGAACAAGTCTCTCCATATCCATTTTCTCTCTTACTTCCATAGACATTGGCCTCTCCTCCATTCCTGATTTTTACGCACAGAAACCAACCGTCCAGGCAGCTGTTCCTGCCTGTCCGCAGATTTCGCGCGGCTTCGGACATGGAGGCAGACTACCCGCCTCAAAAAAGCGCGCTGTTAGGAACGGCAATACACATAACGGCGGTCTGCCGCCACGCCTATTGCCAAAGGTTCCCGATATGAATCTGCCTCCAGTCTGCGACTTCGACCTTCCATTATGTGTTCACATCCTTTCCTTGTTCCGGAACATTCGCCGGGATTTCTCCCCGAAGGGATTTCATGTATCAACGTCAGGTCTACATTTCATTATAGAAAAGTTTTTTCCAAATGGCAACTACTTTATTAAATCCTTCAGCATTTGTTTCTGTGATCCGTGTCCACATATTAGGCATATATCGTACAATAATCGACAGCGCATAAAGAAATTCGATTCGTGGAGAACAA
>DVFQ01000053.1 GCA_018713185.1 Candidatus Copromonas avistercoris (nom. illeg.)
TCTCCTCTAAAAGATCCATAATCGTATCTTCCAGGGTTTCCGCATCTTTTCCCCGCATAAAAAGATCATATCTGCGGTACAGCTTATTCATCTTTACAATACATATAATAACCACCGCCAGCAGCGCCAGGGATAAGGCTGAAAACCCGATCACCAGCACCATTGGGTCGATGGGAAAATGATTCAGCATACTGCTCTCCATAAAACTATCTTCTGTCCTTCCTGATCTTTGCTATTTTCTCATAGATTCCATCAATTCTATGATCCGTTCCAGCTCCTCCTGGGAATAATATTCGATTTCGATCCTTCCCTTATTCCGGTCTTTTCGGTTGATCGTCACCTTCGTACCCATGATCGATTTTAATTTTTCCTCCAGCTGCCTGTAAATCAGCTGAATATCGGGGCCCTTTTCTTCCTTCTTTTTCTTTTCCGGGCGGTTCATCATTTTTACAAGTTTTTCCACATCCCGGACACTTAATACCTCCTGGACAATTTTATTTGCCAGCTGGAATTGCTGCTCGCCGTTCTCCACTCCTAAAACCGCCCTTGCGTGTCCGCTGGAGATCCTTCCGTCCGACAGCATTTCCTGCACCCGTTCGTCCAGCTTTAAAAGTCTCATGCTGTTTGTGATCGTAGCCCTGTTTTTAGAAACTCTGGCCGCAATCTCTTCCTGCGTCAAATGAAATTCTTGGATCAGCCGCTGATATGCCTGCGCTTCCTCAATTGGATTCAGATCCGCTCTCTGCACATTCTCAATCAGCGCCACTTCCATACTCTGCTGCCGGTCGTATTCACGGATAAGAACCGGCACCTCTGTGATTCCGGCCATTTTTGCCGCCCGCCACCGCCGTTCACCGGCGATGATCTCATAATGATCCTTCTTCTTCTGTACGATCAACGGCTGCAAAACGCCATAAGTTTTTATGGAATCCGCCAGCTCCTTAAGCCCCTCTTCATCAAATTTTTTCCGCGGTTGCGACTGATTTGGCTCGATCAAAGACAGCTTTAATTTCTGTTCAACCGGCTTTTCTACTACCTTTTCGATCACCTTTTCCGAACCGGCTTTCTCCGGCCTGTTTTCCGTCTTTCCATTTCCTGTATCCGGCAAATTCTTTTTTTGCGGCGTTTTTTCCTGCTCCTGCTTTACCGGATGTTTTTCTGCCGCATCCTCCGAAAAAAAGACGCCGAGACCTTTTCCCAATCCTCTTCTTGCCATTATAACTCTTCTCCTCTGCTGATGACCTCAGCCGCCAAAAGCCGATAACTTTCCGCCCCTGATGACCTGCTGTCATATAAATTGATCGGCATCCCGTAGCTGGGCGCCTCTGCGAGCCGCACATTCCTTGGAATAATTGTTTTATAAATATTTTCATTCAAATGCTCTTTTACATTCTCTACGACTTCCAAGGACAGATTCGTTCTGGAATCATACATGGTAAATACGACTCCTTCAATTTCCAGCTGGGGATTCAGCTTTTTCTGAACCAGACGAATTGTTTTCAAAACCTGCGTCAGACCCTCTAACGCGTAATATTCGCATTGAATGGGAACAAGAACCGTATCTGCCGCGGTCAGGGCATTGATCGTCAGCAAATTTAAAGAAGGCGGACAATCGATGATCGTAAAATCATAGGTGTCTCCGAGAAGCTCCAGGTTTCGCTTTAAGATCGTCTCCTTCTCTTCCATTTCCAGCAATTCAATTTCTGCTCCCGACAAATCGATATCCGACGGCATAACGTCCAAGCCTTCCTGTACGCTCGGCTGAATACAGTCCTTCACCGTACAGTCTCCCATCAACAGCTCATAAACCGTATTTTCAATTGCTCCCTTTTCCAAGCCGAGGCCGCTGGTCGTATTCCCCTGAGGGTCAAAATCAACAGTAAGCACTTTTTGACCGGCTTCCGCCAAACAAGCTGACAGATTGATTGCTGTCGTTGTCTTTCCAACTCCGCCTTTTTGATTCGTAATTGCAATAATACGTCCCATACCTATTCCTTTCCGACAGCCTCCTTCAGCCCAAATTTCCTGCATGGATATTTTATCACATTTTTTTTTATTTTCCTATTGCTTTCCCATAGAAAAATAAAAATGTTTCACGTGAAACATTTTACAAATTGGACAATCCATTTTTCATTCCCTCCGTTTGGCAGAAACTCGCGATTTCTAAATAAAGCTCTCTGCAAGCGTTTCTTGATGTTTCACGTGAAACATTAGGAGGCATATTATTTTTCATGATTTGATTGTATCCTGTCCCCTGATATATTATAATGATGATACCAGGATTCCAAGCTTAAAGCTTACCGCGGACCTTTCCGCAGGCAAAGCCCCAAATTCGGAATCCGGCAGGACCATAAACTTTCACCCGTGAACTTTCACACCGCACACTCTGACTTTTGGAGGCGATTATGAAACCATCAAACAAATTAATCACGGCTCTTCTTCTGTCCTCCGGCGCCACCGCAGGCATCGCCGCGATCAACAAATATATTAAAGTGTCCGCCGTATCAAAAAATCTTCTTCAACAGCCCAATCCCCACTGCTACCGCTGGAGATTCGGAAATATTTACTATACAAAGGAGGGAACCGGGAAACCCCTTCTTCTTCTCCATGATCTGAACTATTTTTCCAGCGGATGCGAATGGGAGAGCCTGATCCCCACTCTAAAAAAACACTACACGGTTTATACCGTCGATCTTCTGGGATGCGGCCGGTCAGAAAAGCCGAATTTGACCTATACGAATTTTCTTTATGTTCAGCTGCTCAGTGATTTTATCCAGTCCGAAATTGGCCGCAGAACCAGCGTGATCGCCACCGGCGCTTCCGCTCCTTTAGTTATCATGACCTGCGGATACCGTTCGGATCTGTTCGATCAGCTCCTATTTATTAACCCGGAAAGTTTTGCTTCCTGCAGCCAGATTCCAGGAAAATACAGCAAGCTCTATAAATGGATCTTGGACGCTC
>DVFQ01000054.1 GCA_018713185.1 Candidatus Copromonas avistercoris (nom. illeg.)
ATATTTTCTGCCTGCTGGTTTCCAAGCTCTGGAAAGCGGATACCTGTACCAATGTATTCCCCAGCATCCATGTATATAATTCTCTGGGCGTCCATATTGCCATAAGCCACAGCGAACGGCTGAGGAAACACCGGTTTTTAGTAGCCGGATCCGGAATTTTAATGGTACTGATCATGCTTTCAACGATATTTTTAAAACAGCATTCCATTATCGATGGGATCGGTTCCCTTTTAATGGCGATGGTGATCTATCCGATCGCCTACGCTCCGGAAACCGCACGGAAAAAAGGATATGCAGACGAGATTATTTAAGCAGGCGCCCCGCAAAAAGCGGGGCGTTTTTCATTGAGCCATTTCCTGGCCTTCCACTAAGCAGCCAGTTCCGGCCAGACGACCGCCTTTCATCCATTTCCTGATCTTCCAATCAATATCCGGCCTTCAGATCCACCACGTTCCGGAACGGCTCATGATTTGCCCAGGCCTTTAAGTTTTCCCCGGCAATGCGCACGATCCGTTCAAAGGTTTCCGACAGGAAGAAGTTTCCCGCCACGTGGGGCGTGATCAGCATCTGATCCAAATCCCAGAGGGGGCTTTCCGCCGGAAGCGGCTCCGGTTCCGTTACATCCAGTCCGCAGCCAGCCAGCTGTCCGCTGATCAGCGCGCGGTACAGCGCGTCGGGATCGATGGCGTTTCCACGTCCCACGTTGACCAGGTAAGCGCCCTTTTTCATGAGCCCCAGCCGTCTCTCGTCCATGAGATGACAGGTAGCATCCCCGCCCGGCAGCACCATTGCCACGATGTCGGCCCGGCCAAGGACCGAATCCAGCTCCTCCATGGTATATTGCTCATCCAGATAGTCCGGTTTTTCCTTGGACGTCCGGCGGATTCCAATGACGCAGGCCGCGCCCAGCGCCTTCATCTTTCTCGCATAATCTCCGCCGATATCTCCGATTCCCAATACCAGGACCGTCGAGCCTTCGACCGAAATAATATTGCCCGCGGATTTCCAGCAATGGGCCATCTGGTTTTTATGATACTCCGGGAATCGGCGGATCAGGGCGAACGTCAGCGCCAGCATATGCTCTGAGACCGCCAGGCCATAAGCTCCCTTGGCATTTGCCAAAACCGCTCCCTCCGGCAGGATTCCAGGCTTCGTGTACTGGTCCGCTCCGGCAGAGTTTAACTGAAACAGCTCCAGGTTTGCGGCATGGGGCAAAAACTCCGCTTTTACGTTTCCCACGATTACATGAGCGCGTTCCACATCTTCTTTTTTTACCGCGCTTCCTTCCAAATAGCGGAAGCTGCAGTGATATTCCCCGGAAGATGCCTGTTCCTCCAGATAACGCTTATGTTCCTCCGTTACCGGGATCGTGACAAGAATTTCCTTTGTCAAATTGTCCATGTATGATCTCCTCCAATCGCTTTCGTCGCTTCCTTAAGCCATTCCCGCTCCTCCTCATTCAAATAAGGAGAAAGCTTCTCATAAACCTGTTTGTGATATTCGTTTAACAGCAGAACGTCCGACGGCTCCATGACCGAAAGGTCGATGGCCTCCGTATCGATGGGCGCCCAAGTTAAGGTTTCAAATTTCATAAACTGGCCGTAAGGCGTCTTCTCAGCTTTCCTGCACAACAGAAGATTTTCCGTTCGGATCCCATGGCTGCCTTCGATATAAAGTCCCGGTTCGTCCGAAGTGACCATCCCCTCCTCGAGAACGCAGGAATCCTGCCGCTCGGGAACGATTCTCCACCGGAACCCATTGGGCCGCTCATGTACCGTTGAAAGGTAGCCGACACCATGACCCGTACCATGATTAAAGTCCAATCCATGCTTCCACAGCGGCCCCCGCGCCAGATAATCCAGGTTCAGCCCGCGGCAGCCATACAAAAACTTCGCATCCGCCAGCCGCAGCATTCCCATCAATACCAGCGTATAATGGAATTTCTCTTCCGCCGTCAGCGGCCCCATCGCGATCGTCCGAGTCACGTCCGTGGTTCCCTCATAATACTGCCCGCCGGAATCCACGAGATAAAAGCTTTTCTTTCCCACAGACGACTCGTCGCCCTTCTCGGCATGATAATGGCACATGGCCGCATTGGAGCCGTAGGCGGAAATCGTAGAAAAGCTGGGGCCTAAATATCCTTCCTGTTCCTTCCGGAGCCCTTCCAGGCGTTCGGCCGCTTCCGTCTCCGTTACGTCCGCCGTTTGGCCCTCCGTTTTCATCCAGCGGATAAATTTCGTCAGCGCCACTCCGTCCTTCACATGGGCGCGTCTCATATTTTCCATTTCCACGGGATTTTTAACCGCTTTCATGAGCGAGGTAGGATTCATTTTCTCGATCACCCGATTAGAGCCGTCGATACTTTTAAACAAGGCATAATTCATCTTTTCCGGTTCCACGAGAACCGCCTCGCCGCGCAGGGCCGATACCGCTTCATAAATATCCTCGTACCGCTCCACGAGAACGCAGCAGTCCTTAAAGTAGGGATGCAGCTGGGGCGGGAAGTTCCGGCTGTCCACGAAAAGGCGCGCGGAGTCTCCTGTGATCAGCATATGGGCCAGCGGAAGAAGATTCCCATCCTCCGACTGCTTGCGGATATTTAATAACCAGGCGATATCATCCAGGCTGGACAGCAGATGGACCGTGGCCTTCTGCTCCTTCATCACCGCCCGCAGGCGCGAAAGCTTGGAAATTGCCGTCTCTCCCGAATAACGCTCCTCCAAAACCCAGATCTGCGGCGCGAGAAGCGGAGGCCGGTCTTTCCAGATCTCTCCCGCCAAGTCATGGCCAATGGAAAGGCTTCCATGCCTTTTCTCTGCCAGTCTCTCAAAGCGGCGGCCGTCCGCCGTATTCACCACACGCCCGTCAAAGCCAAGGACGCCGCCCTCCGGAAGATGGTCTTCTAAAAATTCAAAAATGGTAGGAACGCCCTCGCTCCCCATTTCCATCAGCTTCGTATCCTGACCTGCCAGCTGCTTCTTTGCCTGGACAAAATACCGTCCGTCGGTCCAAAGCCCGGAAAACTCCTTTGTCACCGCCATTACTCCGGCCGATCCAGTAAAGCCGGAAAGAAACTGGCGGCAGCCAAAATATGGCTCCACATATTCTGAATCATGGAAATCAGAAGTCGGAACATAGTAAGCGTCGATCCCCTCCTCCGCCATCCGTTTCCGAAGCGCCAAAAGCCGCTCGTTCGCCATTGCAACCCCTCCTAATTTATTTTTCTTGATTCCCGCGGGCAGCGAGCCAATCGGACATGGCTGCATGTCCATTTGACTCTCTTAAAGCAGAAAAATCCCGGCGCCCGCCGCCTGCCTTCTCACATCGTCCGGCCAAAGCGAAGCCTGAATCTCTCCAATATGGGCCTTTCTTAAATAAAACATGCAGATCCGGGACTGTCCGATCCCGCCTCCGATGGTGCAGGGAAGCTCCCCCGAAAGGAGGGCCTTCTGAAACGCCAGCCCAGCCCGCTCCTCGCATCCGGCAAGCGCCAGCTGCCGCTTAAGCGCCGCTTCATCTACACGAATCCCCATGGAACTCAATTCCAGTGCGATATCAAGAACGGGATAATAAACGATGATATCGCCGTTTAACTGCCAGTCGTCATAATCCGGGGCCCTGCCGTCATGGGGCTTCCCTGATTTTAAATTTCCGCCGATCTGCTCGATAAAAACAGCGCCGTACTCCTTTGCCGCCTCATATTCCCGCTCCTTCGGAGAAAGAGACGGGAATCGGTCCTCCAGCTCCTGGGAAGTAAGAAACGTGATCCGCTCCGGAAGGACATGGCCGATATAATCATATTCATAGGCCATATAATCCTCTGTGATCTTTAACGCCTTATACACGGAGGTTACCGTATGCTCCAGCGTTTCCCGGTTCCGCTCCTCCCTGGTGATCACCTTTTCCCAGTCCCACTGATCCACATAGATCGAGTGGATATTATCCGTCTCTTCATCTCTGCGGATGGCGTTCATGTCCGTATAAAGCCCTTCGCCGGGCCCAAACCCGTACTGCTTTAAGGCAAACCGCTTCCATTTCGCCAGAGACTGAACGATCTCCGCCTGGCCGCCGGTTTCTTTTACAGCGAAGGAAACCGGACGCTCGACGCCGTTCAAATTGTCATTCAAGCCCGACTCCGGCGTCACAAAAAGCGGCGCCGAAACCCTGGTCAAATTTAACTGCTTTGTCAGCTCCTTCTGGAAAAAATCCTTTACCGTCTTGATCGCCTTCTGCGTCTCCCGAAGATCGATCGCGGGGGCATAACCCTCTGGTATGAAAAAACTCATGCTGTCATTCCTTTCTGTCTGTTTTTCCCGCCCGTTTCGTCACGACGGCTTTCGCCGCCCGTTTCGTCACGGCTGCTGTCTGCCGCCCGTTTCCGCATCCATCCCCATAACCATACCCGATATCATAATATCATCCTTTTGCCAGAAAGGAAACAGTTTTCTTTCGGAATCAGGGAAGTAAAATCTGACAGCTTCTCATGGTTTCCAGCGCCGCCTCATGCTTCTCCTTTGTGACCCCGGCGCAGCAGGCGGGATCCACCGAAACCGGCAGCTCCGGCATAAAGGCCTTTATCAGCAGCGCGTTGGAAATCACGCAGATATCCGTGCAGACGCCGATTAGCTCCACCGACGAAAGCTTTCCGGCACCGTACTGCTCCTTCAAATCCCGGGCCAGCTCCACACTTCCAAAGGTGGGCTTCTCATACTGCCGGTATCCGCCCGCTTCGCAAAGCTCCTTAAGAGGAGGAATCAGCTCCCAGCCCGGCGTCCCCTTCACACAATGGACCACCGGAAGGAATTTTCCCTCCTGGGTATCCAGGTAATCCGGCCCATGGGTATCCATGGTAAAAAGCACTGTTCCGTCAAAGGTACGGATCTTTTCCACCGTTCTTTCTATAATCGCCTGGGCCTCGGCGGTCCCAAGGCTCCCGTCTACAAAATCCTTCTGCATATCAACAACAATCAATACGCGGCCGTTTCCGCCGTCCTTCTTGTTTCCTGTTCTTTCCATGTTTCTCCTCCCCCTGCTTTTTATATTCTTCCGCTGCCTTTATTCTCCGTTCACGGTCTGGTTTTTGCATCCGTTGATAGACTCTCAAAATTGCAGGCCAGCAAAACCAGATATTCCTTGGTTCCCTCCTCCAGCCGTTTCTCTCCTGTCAGCCGAAATCCGTTTCTCTCATAAAACGAAATCGCCCGTTTGTTTTTCTCCAAAGCCCACAAGAACCGCGCCCCGTGCCGGGAAACAGCCTCCCTAAGCAGCGCCCCGCCGATCCCTTGGCTTTGAAAAAACGGTTCCACATACAGCTTGCGGATTTCCTTCTCCCCCAACTCACAGAACCCCTTCACCAGTCCGTCGTCATAAACAAAGATCCGCTTCCGATTCTCTTCCTTTCCAAAATAAGCATTGATCACCGGCACCACCTGCATTACGTTAAAGGAATACTCATCGTCTTGAAAAATCGGCCAGTAATACATCCGATTATTGAAAACAAAAATCTCCCCGATCCGGGAAAGATCGGATTCCTCGGCCGGCCGGATCCGTCCTTTTCCTGGCCCAGCCTGTTTCTCATTCCCTTCCCTCAGTTCCCACACCGCTCTTTCTCCATTCCTTTCGCCAGTTCCTACAAAATCCGGTCCGGCACGAACCGCAGATAGTCCGACGATACCAGCCGGTACTCGATCCCATGCCAGTTTCCCCGGATACTGTCTCCATACCGTCTTCTCCCATGGCAATGGGAGTAAACCACCTTTTTCGCCCCGTATTCCTCCGCCATTCTGGTAAAGCGGCTTTCCTCCTCATAGATGCTGGTGGGAGGATAATGGAGAAACATGATATATTTCCGGTATCCGGCCGCCTTGGCCGCCTCGAAGGAAATCCGCAGCCGCTGTTCCTCCCGGGTCAGCAGCTTTTCCAGCTGCTCCAGGCTGTCCCGGCCCTCGTCGCAGTACCCCTTGGTTCCCACCAGCGCGTAGTCCTCATACGCATAAAAATTATTCTGCAGAAACTCCAGGCGTCCGGCAAACCGCTCATTCAGCTTCTCCGTTTTCTTCGCGTCCCAGAACATATCATGATTCCCGCGAAGCAGGATCTTCCTCCCGGGAAGCTCTTCGATAAATTCCAAGTCCTCTAAGCATTCCTCCAGGTTCCTGCCCCAGGAATGATCGCCCGTAAGGACGGCCGTATCCGTATCCCGCACCGTGCGAAGCCAGTTTCTGCGAAGCTTTCTTACATGATCCTTCCATTCCTTCCCAAACACATCCATGGGCTTATGAACCGTAAAGGAAAGATGAAAATCTCCGATCGCATACAGCGCCATTTTCGTTTTCCTCCCCTTTACAGCTGCTGCTTTATCCGTTCCCCCAGACGCTTTGCGAAAATCCCATGTCCCTCCGGGGTGAAATGAACGCCATCATGAGCCAGCGAAATCCCCCACCGGCCCGCGTCCGCGAACCGGAGGCCATATTCCTCCGCGATTTTTTCATAACAGCTGCCAAACTTCATCGACTCCCGGTCAAAAGAAAGGCCATATTCTCCGAATCTTCCGATCTCCGTCGGAGGCGGCGCGATCAGCAGAATTCTATCTCCTTTTCCCGCGATCTGCGGATTCTTTAGAACGTGGCGCACAAACCGCTCCATCGAAGCGCCCACCTCTTCCATGTCCGGGAAGCAGACGCCCAACAGGTCGTTGGTACCCAGCATGATCAAAAGAAGATCCGTTTCGCCCCAATTAAAAAGCGCCCGGTCGAACCCCGCAAGACTCCAGGCTTCCCCGGGGATCTTTCTTCCGTTCATCCCCTCATTTTGAATCTCCCAGCCGTACTGTTCTGCCAGGATCTCCGGCCAGCGCTCCCCGGCAGGAAGCCGCTCTCCAAGGCGGGATCTGGCGTCATAGCCGTATGTGTTGGAATCGCCAAAGCAAAAAATTCTCACTCCATCTTCTCCCTATCATTACCTTTGTTCCGGACTTATCAACTTTGTTCCAGATTTGCCAAGCCGTTCTTTTTCTCTTTATAGAAATCACGAACCGCCAGAAAAAGCAATAAAAAGATAGCCGCATATTCCAGCGCAAATAGAATCGTTCGCTGCGTCAGTTCCCCATGATCCATCCGAAGCTTATTTCGATCAAACTGCGGGAACAGCGGCGAAAGAAGATAAAGAAAAATATGCCAGCAAAAGTGCCAGGACACATTTAGCGCCGCCGTCAGCCTGTCCTTGTGTAAAATCCCATAAAATACCAGCGCAATAGAAAAAATCGGGAAAACATGGCTCCAGCTCACAATATAGTTAAACGGCACCGCCGTTACCTTCACAGAGGCTAGGTCAAAGGAAGGAACAGCAGGCATGATCACGCACTGGAAAACGGAAGCGGATAAAGGAAGCAGCAAGCAAAGAAAACAACCCTGCCATAAACGCAGCTTCCGGGCCATTACGCATCCCGCAAATCCAGCCGCAAGTCCCGGAAAAAGGAAGTCATGAAGCGCATTCCCCAGCTCCATCAAATTCGTGGAATACCCTTTTTCAAGAAGCTCTTTCGCAGCTGCCGAATCAGAAGAGTGAAGCCATTCGATCAGAGGATCTCTTAAGTGTACAAAAAGTCCTGCCAAAACGACCGCCCAAATACAGCCTGCAAACAACCGGTTCTTCATATGTCCTCCTTTCCCGCACCGAACTCTAAGCCTATTATCAAGATAACAAAAAAGTCACCCTATGTAAACAACCAGCACATTTCCATGAATACACAGTTCATTTCCATGGACACGCACCCCCCGCCCACTATTTCCTGGCAGAATAGCCTCCAATAAAGTGGATTCCAAACAGTACCGCGCACAGAAGGGCCAGCCCTGCCGGAAGGGAGATCCACGGGGTCTGGACAAAGCCCGCGATCAGGTACGTGACAAAGGATACCGCCGCCACCGTAGCCGCATAGGGCAGCTGGGTGGAAACATGGTTGACATGGTTGCACTGCGCTCCCGCAGAGGCCATGATCGTCGTATCGGAAATCGGGGAGCAGTGGTCGCCGCATACCGCTCCCGCCATGCAGGCGGAGATGGAGATGACCATCAGCTCATGGTTGCTGTTGGCAAATACCGAAACAACGATCGGGATCAGGATCCCGAACGTGCCCCAGGAGGTTCCGGTCGCAAACGACAGGAAGCAGCCTACCAGGAAGATAAACGCCGGGAGAAGGTTCATCAGGCTGCCCGCGCAGGACTCCATCAGGTCCGCCACATAGACGGCGGCGCCCAGGCTGTCCGTCATCGCCTTCAGCGTCCAGGCAAAGGTCAGGATCAGGATCGCCGGTACCATAGCCTTAAATCCTTCCGGCACACAGGCCATACACTCTTCAAAGGTCAAGATCTTTCTCGCCAGGTAGATAATAATTGTACAAAGGAGTCCGAAAAAGCTTCCCATGGCCAGTCCTTCGGACGCGTCGCTGTTGGAGAACGCTTCTATGAAGCCGACTCCGTCAAAGAATCCGCCGGTATAGATCATTCCGATCACACAGAATACGATCAGAGAAAGGATGGGAACCACCAGATCCATCACCTTGCCTTTTCCCTTGATCTCCATACTGTCCGCATCCGCGTAAGGTCTGTCCGGCGTGGTATAAAGATCATTTTTCTCCACCGCGTTTTTCTCGTGAAGCGCCATAAGCCCATAATCAAAGCCGGTAACGGCGATAAAGATCATCATGGCGATGGTCAGCAGCGCGTAAAAGTTGTAAGGGATCGCAGCAATGAACAGCGCGAATCCGTCCTCCCCCTCTACAAAGCCGGTAACAGCAGCCGCCCAGGAGGAAATCGGCGCGATGATGCACACGGGAGCCGCCGTTGCGTCGATAATATAAGACAGCTTCGCCCTGGAGACGTTATGCCGGTCTGTCACCGGACGCATCACGCTTCCTACGGTCAGGCAGTTAAAGTAATCGTCGATAAAGATCAGCACGCCCAATACGATCGTCGCCAGCTGAGCGCCGACCCTGGTACGGATCCTTTCACCCGCCCACTGGCCGAAGGCGGCGGAACCGCCGGCCTTGTTCATCAGCGCCACGACGATCCCCAGGATGACCAGGAAAATAATGATGCCCACATTATAAGGATCCGACAGAACGCTGATCAGTCCGCCGCGGAACATATGGACAACCGTGCCTTCAAAGCTGAAATTGGAATACAGCAACGCTCCCGCCGCGACTCCGATCATCAGGGAGCTGTACACCTCCTTGGTGATCAGCGCCAGACCGATCGCAACTACCGGCGGCACCAGCGCCCAGAATGTGGCGTATAGGGCCGGCTGCTGAACCGCCTCCTCTTCTCCCTGTGCAAATGCCGTTATGGAAAAAGCAGAATAAATACAACCGCAAGCCATCCGCTCCAGATAAGCTTTTTCCCAAATGTTTTCTTTCCTTCCATATCTCCTCTCATTCTCCCCCAAAAACGGCCGCGCGTTTTCAGGATAAAAAAAGCCATCAGCGCCTGTCGCATATCCTGCAAGCGGCGCCAATGGCATTTATCCGTACCAAAGCCAAATCCTTTCTGATCCGGCCTTCCTACGCCTCGTCGATCGCTTTTCCGATGTCGCGGCGCATGTACTTATTTTCAAAATTTACCCATTCCGCCGCGCGGTACGCGTTCTCCCTGGCTTCCTTTAACGTCGCCCCGTTGGCTGTTACGCCTAAAACTCGGCCGCCGTTGGTAACGATCCGCCCTTCGCCGTCAAGCTTCGTTCCCGAGTGGAACACATAATATCCGTCCAGACCCTCAAACCGCTCCAACCCGGTAATGGGAAGTCCCTTTTTATACTCCAGCGGATATCCGGCGGACGCAAGCATCACGCAGACCGTCGCGCGGCTGTTGTCAAACTTCAGCTCCGTCTGATCCAAGGTCCCGTCAATGCAGGCCTCGAATAAATCCACGATATCATTTTCCAGCCTCGGAAGAACCACCTGGGTCTCCGGATCGCCGAACCGGGCGTTGTATTCCAAAACCTTCGGCCCCTCGGGCGTCAGCATCAGGCCAAAGAATATGATCCCCTTAAAGGGCCGTCCCTCCGCCTTCATGGCGTCCACCGTCGGCTGGTAGATGTATTTCTTGCAGAACGCGTCTACCTCCTCCGTATAGAAGGGACTGGGAGAAAAGGTTCCCATGCCTCCCGTATTAAGACCCTGGTCGCCGTCCATCGCCCGCTTATGATCCTGGGCGGAAGTCATGATCCGGATCGTATTTCCGTCCACAAAGGACAGAACGGAAACCTCCCGGCCCGTCAAAAATTCCTCGGCTACGATCTCGTTTCCGGCCTCGGCAAATTTCTTATCCAGCATCAGCGTCTGTACGCCCTCTTTTGCTTCTTCCTTGGTTTTGCAGATCAGAACGCCTTTTCCCTGGGCCAGGCCGTCCGCCTTCAAAACAATCGGAAATTTCGCCGTCTCCAAATAAGAGAGCGCGGCTTCCGGCTCCGTAAAGGTTTCATAAGCCGCCGTCGGAATCCCATACTTTTTCATCAAGTTCTTGGAAAATGCCTTGGAGCCCTCCAGGATCGCCGCGTTCTTTCTCGGCCCGAAGATCCGAAGCCCGGCTTCTTCAAACCGGTCCACGATGCCGCCCACCAGCGGATCCTCCATCCCCACGATGGTCAGATCGATTTCTTTTTCCTTCGCGAATTCCAAAAGCCGGTCAAATTCCATTACGCCGATGGGAACACATTCCGCGATCTGCGAGATCCCCGCGTTTCCCGGTGCGCAGTAAATCTTTTCCACCCGGCTGCTCTGGGCCGCCTTCCAGGCGATGGCATGTTCTCTGCCGCCGCCGCCGATGATAAGAATTTTCATTTCCCATCGCTCCCTTCCAGCTTATGATTGGCGATCAGATCGATCGCCATGGGAAGCAGCTTCCACTCCGCTTCCTCCATGACCCGGCGCTGCAGGCGCTCCGGCGTATCGCCCTCATGGACCTCCACCGCCTTCTGTAGAAGGATCGGGCCGGAATCCATCCCTTCGTCTACAAAATGGACCGTCGCTCCGGTGATCTTAACCCCCCGGGCCAGCGCCGCCTCATGGACCTTAAGGCCGTAATAGCCGACGCCGCAGAAGGAGGGGATCAGCGACGGATGGATGTTGATGATCCGGTTCCGGTACCGGCGGATCATCTCCTCCGGAACCTTCACCAGAAATCCCGCCAGCACGATCAAGTCCAAGCCGTAGGAATCCACCTTTTCCAAAAGCGCCGCATGAAACGCCGCCCGGTCCGGAAAATCCTTCGGAGAAACGCATTCCGCCGGAATCCCGTGCTTTCTCGCCCGCTCCAGGGCATAAGCCTTCGGATTGTTGCTTAAAACCATGCAGACCTTCGCGTTGGTCACGGTCCCATTGTCAATGGCGTCTAAGATCGCCTGCAAATTGGTTCCACCTCCGGATACCAGAACGCCAACCTTTAGCATAAGGTCACTCCCTTTTCGCCCGCCTCGATGGAGCCGATGACATAGGGCGTATCTCCGGCCGACCGCATCGCTTCCATCGCCTTTTCGGCGTCCGCGGCGTCCACGGCGACAACCATGCCGATTCCCATGTTAAAGGTATTGTACATGATGGTTTCGTCGATCTCGCCCTTTTTCTGCATCATGGGGAAGATGGGCGGAACCGGATAGCTGTCCTTTTTAATGACGGCCCGCACGCCGTCCTTTAACATTCTCGGAACATTCTCATAAAAACCGCCGCCAGTAATGTGGCTGCAGGCTTTCACACGGACGCCGGCCTGCTTTACGGCCTTTAACGCCTTTACATAAATCCGGGTGGGAGCAAGAAGCGTATCGCCCAATGTTCCTCCCAGCTCCTCATAATAGGTTTCCAGGCCTTCCCGCGTCATTTCCTTTTCAAACACCTTCCGCACCAGGGAGAAGCCGTTGGAATGGACCCCGGTGGAAGCCATGCCGATCAAAACATCCCCGGCCTTTAACTCCTCGCCGGTGATCATTTCCTTTTTCTCGCAGACGCCCACGGCAAATCCGGCCAGATCGTAATCTTCCTCCGGCATCAGGCCCGGATGCTCCGCCGTCTCGCCGCCGATCAGCGCCGCCTCCGACTGAAGGCAGCCTTCCGCCACGCCCTTAACGATATCCGCGATCTTTTCCGGAACATTCTTTCCGCAGGCGATATAATCCAGGAAAAACAACGGCTCGCCTCCGGCGCAGGCAATGTCGTTGACGCACATCGCCACCGCGTCGATCCCGATGGTATCATGCCGGTCCATAAGGATCGCCAGCTTTACCTTCGTGCCGCAGCCGTCGGTTCCGGATAACAGAACCGGCTCTTCCATCTCTTTAATTTTCGCCAGGGAAAAGGCGCCGGAAAATCCGCCCAGTCCGCCTAACACTTCCTCCCGCATGGTCTTTTTTACATGCGCTTTCATTAACTCCACAGATTTATAGCCGGCTTCAATATCGACTCCCGCCTTCTTATAATCCATCCTGCTTCCTCCTTGGTTTTAACCTTCGCCGGCCGGCGCTCCAGCCGGTCCCGCAGCTTTTTGTTCCGAATTTATTTCTGGTCCTTTTTCATATAGGCCTCGTAACCAATCTTCTCCAGACGGTCCGCCTTCTCCACAACCTCGTTCTTCATCTTTTCCGAATAAGCCTTCAGCCGGTCCAAGATCTCCCCGTCAGAGGTGGCCAGGATCTTCGCCGCCAGAAGTCCCGCGTTCTTTCCGCCGTTGATCGCAACCGTTGCCACCGGAATTCCGGAGGGCATCTGTACGATGGAATATAACGAATCAACGCCGCCAAGATCGGAGGTCTTCATCGGGATCCCGATCACCGGCATGGGGAATAAGGCCGCGCACATACCGGGAAGATGGGCCGCTTTGCCCGCTCCGGCGATGATCACCTTTATGCCCCGTCCCTCGGCTCCCTTCGCATACTCAAAAAAGATATCCGGCTCTCTGTGAGCCGAAATGATCGTCATCTCAAATTCGATCCCCAGCTCCTTCAGTACATCCGCCGCCTGCGCCATTACCGGCATATCCGAATCGCTTCCCATTACAATGCCAACCTTTGCCATCGTCTTTTCTCCTTTTCATATAAGTTCTGCTTATAAATAGCAGATGAATCAAAACGTCTTCTTATGAATCATCATACCTGCTTTCCCCGCGTCCGTCAAGTAGCAATCTTCGCCCTTCCGCGGGGCAAATCTTCTCCCTTCGGCAGACACGAGCTTCGCCCCTTTGCGGGGCGCAGGCTTCCTCTTTTTACAGCCCGCAGCGCTCCAGGGGCCGGTTTAGCTCCTCCACTCCCGGCAGCACAAACCTGCCGTCAGAAATCAGATCGACTCTTGTGCCGTCGGCATGGACCGCCGTAACCTTGGCCATCTCATTATAAGGAATGGTAATATCATTATGGACGCCGAAATACGCCTTGGATGGATCCTCCTTGCGCAGAAGGGAGATTTCATTGTCCCGGGCGATCATCTCCTTGCCGTCCGGATTGTACATGGGCGTATCTTCGGACCAGGAATAACAGGTATCCCCTACGGCAAAATGGGGGCCCATTTTTTCTACGATCAGGATCGGCAGCCGGTCCAGGATCCCGTACCGCTCGGCAATCTCATAGGCCGTCGTGTTGGTGCCGATGGCAAATTCCCCTAAGGGCAGGCTTTCATGCCCGCCCATGATCCCCTGGATCACCAGCCGGCGTCCCGCCTCCGGATCCTCCGAGAAATTATCGCAGGAAGCTTCCGCGACCCGTCCGTTCTCAAACCGCAGCTTTAAATTTTTATACTGGATCTCTCCGATATACACGGTTCCCACATTCAAAACGCCTTCCGTTCCCTCAAGGACCGGCGAGGTAAATACCTCTCCCACCGGAATGTTGACATCCGCCACGCAGTTCTCAAACTTAGTCTGGGTCTTGGGATCCTTAAGCGGATGAAGCCGCACCCGAAGATCGGTGCAGTTTGCTCCCCGCCCCTTGATCTCCGCGTACTCCGCCTGATCCAGCGCGTCGATCAGCTTCTGCTGCATATCCCGGTACAGATCGTAATCCAGCGTGTTGATCCGGATCGTTTCCTTAAAGATCTCTTCAAAATCCGCTCCGATCGCCGGAACCGGGAACGCGATCAGCGTAAAGCTGGTTTCATCTCCGGGAACATATTCGTCAACCACCGGCATCGACAGGTTCCGGTATTCCAGATACAGCTTCTGCTGCTTCTCCGTAAAGGCCCAGGACTCCGGCTTATTGACCGGCTGGAAGCCCGCCTCCCCGAAGGTCTCGATCACCGCCGGTCCCGCGTACAGCCCCGCCTCGGTCTTGTACTGCTCGTAGGCGGTCTTTAAAACCGCTAGCTTCCGGTCCCGGAACGCCTTGTCCATAAACAAAGCGCTGTCATAGCGGTGATCATACTCATACTGCTTATTGGGCGAAGAGGAGCCGCAGCCCGCGTTTCTCGCCGGGTTCCGGTCCATGCTGGAAACGGTCCGCCTGGGGAAAACCACCGAAAGGCCCATGGCCTCGAAGTTTTTCACCGCTTCCCGGACCATCCGCTCCATGCCGATGGGATACCGGATCCCCGCCGTCCGCTTTTTGCTCAGATCGCGCCCGGTCACGGAAAAGCCCTTACGGTATCCTTCCGTAAACGTGTCCGCCATCAGCTTGATCGTTTCCTCGGGAAGGCGGTTCAAAAAGGCGGCCATCTTCTCCTCCTCCGGCGAAATATAGTCGCCGAACCGGTATAAATAAGACAGATCGGAAAGATCGCTTTCCATAATGATCCGCTTCATACCGTCTATGGACGGATCCACGCCCTCCCGCACCCGGTAGGAAAGGGTCTGGTCGCAGTAGTCGCTGACGCACCAATACAGCACGTCCCGCACCGTCTCCGGTTCCGGCATCTCCTCCTCAAACAGGTTATAGATCTCGATCAGCGCCTCATTGTAGATGACCAGATCCGAGATCCGGCCCTCAAACGCATACAGGATATCGCCCCGGATCTCCCCGTAAAGGAAGCACAAAAGCCGGCCCATCTCCATCCCGAACCGGGACGCGGCGTAAGCCGGATTCCCATAGCTGCTTTCATAAGCGCCGGGAAGAATATCCGAATAAAGCTCCTGATTCACGCGCTTTAATTTTTCCTTATCCCATCCCTCAAAGCTTCCGTCCAAAACCGCGTCCAGAACCTGGCCGCAAAGGCCGATAAACCGGGAAACGTGACAAAAATAGTCCCGGTAAGGCTCCCCTACGGTTTCCTCCGTCTGAAAAGCTTTGATCCGCGCCATAGAAAGCTCATAGCGCTCCTTCATCACTTCCATATCCATTGCTGCCGCCTCCTCTATGAAGAACAAGGTTTCTTGTAAATAAGAACAAAGTTTTCTATGAAATAAAGAACACCGCCAGCCATAAAAACAGCAGCGTTCCGGAAATTCCCAGACTGATCTTCGCCAGAATATAATTTTTCTCCTTCTCTAAGAAAGAAAGCACGCCGTAAACGACAGCCGAAACCGCCGTCAGGATACTGCAAAAGCCCACCGCCGCCGCGGATAAGGGCGCGTCCCCCTGGAAATAATAGGCGGCGCCGATGGCAATGAAGCCAAAAAGCAGGGCCGCGATCCCTAAGCCCGCCGATACAAAGCTGTACTTTGCCAGGGGCTTCCTGATATAAGATACCTTATTTCCGATTCGTTCCATAATACCGTATCCACACTCCTCTTAACAGCCGGTAAGCCAAAAAGCCAATAACGCCTCCTATGGTATTTAAAAGCAGATCGTCCACATCAAAGCTTCCTACCCGGCTCACCAGCTGCACCGTCTCGATGCAAAGGCTCATAAGAAAGCTGGAAACAGCCGTTAGAAAAAGGCGGTCTGTCCGCTTCCAGATCATCGGCAGAAAAAAGCCGAAGGGCATAAACGCCAGTACGTTTCCGAAAATATTTAAAAACAGCGCCCGGTATCCAAGGATTTCCCGGTGCTCATAAAACCGCCGGATCTCCTTAAACAGCGTCAGATTATAGGAATAGCCTTCCCGCATCTGCGGATTTCTTCCCATCTCCTCCGCGAAAAAAAGAAAATAGATCAACAGGATCAGATAGAGGACAAACAAAATAAGGCCCAGGATCCGATGCCTGCTTTTTTCATCTTTACTCACTCTCCATTACCGCCTTCCTCCCCACGGAGCGGGTTCTTCCGGGGAATAATTTGGCGCCGCTGCGCAAAGGATACGGACCGGTTGTCCGGCCCTTCCTCCCGCATCGACGCCAATTTCCGACGGAAATTAAAACGTAATTTCCGTTTTTCTCTTCAGAAGCACCGCCCCGCTGACGATGGCGACAATCCCCGCCGCCAGGCCTACGGAGGCAACTACGATCCCCACCGCCACACAGGCGGCGCCGGTATTTCTCATAGTCTTGTAGATCTTCTCCATAATCCAGAACTCCTTACTTCACGCCATACTGCTCATAATACGCATCGATGGCCGCCTTCAGCGCGTCGTCGATGATGATCTTTCCTTTGTATTCCCGGTTATACAGGTGCTCTACCACTTCCTTCATGGTAACAATAGCCGCCGTCTTGAATCCATATTTCTCATGGATTTCCGTAAGCGCGGACTTTTCGCCCTGTCCTCTCTCACAGCGGTCTACGGATACCACCAGGCCGAGAACCTCTACGTTTCCCTGGGCCTTGATGATCGGCAGCGTCTCCTCGATGGAGGTTCCGGCGGTCGTTACGTCCTCGATGATCATAACCTTATCGCCGTCCGCGATGGGGCTTCCCAAAAGGATTCCCTTATCGCCGTGATCCTTTACTTCCTTCCGGTTGGAGCAGTAGCGGATATCCGCCCCGAAATGCTCGCTTAAAGCCATGCTGGCCGCCACGGTCAGCGGGATTCCCTTATAGGCCGGTCCGAACAGAACGTCAAAATCCGTTCCGAAATTATCATGAATCGCTTTCGCGTAATATTCACCCAGACGGCGCAGCTGGGAGCCGGTGCGGTAAAACCCGGTATTGACGAAAAACGGGGTCTTTCTTCCGCTCTTGGTCACGAAATCACCAAATTTTAAAACGCCGCAATCAACCATAAACTCAATAAATTCCTGCTTATACTGTTCCATCTTTTATCCTTTCCGCCGCAGCTTTTTTTGTCCTAGCGGACCGCTCCGACGAGCTCGTTAATATCCTCTACATGATTCTTTCGCATATACGCCTCGATCCCTTCGGCAACCTTGACCGTCGTCTCCGGATCGATAAAGTTGGCGGTTCCGACCGCCACCGCCGTGGCCCCCGCCAAAATAAACTCCAGCGCGTCCTCCGCCGTCATGATCCCGCCCATTCCGATCACCGGGATCTTTACAGCGTTCGCCGTCTGATAAACCATCCGGACCGCCACCGGCTTAATAGCCGGGCCGGAAAGTCCTCCGGTCTTATTGGCCAAGACAAACGCCCGCTTCTGGACGTCGATCTTCATTCCCGTCAGCGTATTGATCAGGGAAACCACATCGGCGCCGCCGGCCTCCACGGCACGGGCCATCTCCGCAATATCCGTCACATTGGGGGAAAGCTTCATGATCACCGGCTGTTTGGCCACTTTCTTTACTGCCTTCGTGATCTGCTCCGCGCACTTGGGATCCTGTCCGAAGGCAATTCCGCCCTCCTTTACGTTGGGGCAGGAAATGTTGATCTCCAGCATATCCACGTCCGCGTCCGCCAGCCGCTCCACCACGTCCACGTAATCCGCTTCCGACTTTCCACAGACGTTGACGATAATCTTCGTATCATACTGTTTTAAAAAAGGAACGTCCCGCTTTAAGAACACGTCCACGCCCGGCCCCTGAAGGCCGATGGCGTTTAACATTCCACCGTACACCTCGGCGACCCGGGGCGTCGGGTTGCCCGGCCACGGAACATTGGCGATTCCTTTGGTCACCACCGCGCCCAGACGGTTCAGATCGATCATTTCTCCATATTCCATTCCGGAGCCAAAGGTGCCGGAACAGGTCATTACCGGATTCTTAAGCGTAACTCCGGCAAGGGTTACCTTCGTGTTCATGCTTAATCCTCCTTTCCGGCCGTACCGCACATACAGCCGCTCTGGATCCGCTCTCTCTGCTCCTCGGTGGATAACAGCTCCACTTCATCCGCCAAAAAGACCGGACCGTCCTTACAGACCCGCTTATTGCGGACATTGCTGTGCTCGTCCACGTCCTTGCTGTGGCAGACGCAGCCAAGGCACGCGCCGACGCCGCAGGCCATCCGCTCCTCCAAGGAGATCCAGCACTCGATGCCCTCCTTCGCCGCGTACTCCTTAAGGGCCCGGAGCATCGGCGTCGGCCCGCAGGCATAAATAATATCCGCCTTAAGGCCCTGGGCCTTGATCGCGTCCAGAACCGTTCCTTTCGTTCCCACGCTTCCATCCTCCGTGGCGACCGCCAGTCCGGCGTACTTCCCGATCTCCTCCGCTAGGAAGGTCTGAGAATCCCGGTATCCGAGAACCGCTGTCTTCTCACAGGAAAGCGCTTTCGCCAACTCCAGCATCGGCGGGATCCCAATTCCGCCGCCGATCAAAAGAGCCTTCTTATCCTTTAACGGGAACCCGTTTCCCAGAGGGCCCATGATACTAAGGGTATCCCCGGCCCGGCAGGAGGACAGCTCCTTCGTTCCTTCTCCGGCCACCCGGTACACGATCCTTAAAAGCTCTTTTTCCGGATCCGTCTCACAGATACTGATGGGACGGGGCAGAAGCCGCGCGCTGTCATTTGGATATACGGCAATAAACTGTCCGGGAACGGCCGCCTTGGCCATCTCACCGGCTCCAAGCCACATGCTGAAGATTCCCTCCGCAAGCTGGACCTGGCTGTACACCGCCGCCTTGATCTTCTTTTGTGTCATGGTCCTTCTCCTTTATAAAACGCGATTATAAAACGCTATTGATATCTGCGATCATATCCAGCACTGCCTGTCTCGACGCCTCGGCAAAATGCTCCGGTCCGAACTTGGCGTACTTCTCCTGCTTGTAAGCGGCAATGATTCCCCGGGAGGAATTGACGACGGCTCCTAGTCCGTCCTCGTTAAAGCAGTGCTTTAAGTCTGCCGCCGTTCCGCCCTGGGCGCCGTAGCCCGGAACCAGGAAGTAGGTATGGGGCATCAGCTTTCTTAAGATCCGGCTCATTTCCGGATAGGTGGCGCCTACGACCGCGCCCACATTGCTGTACGTTCCGTCCATGCTGGCGTTTCCCCACTCTACGACCTTCTCCGCTACCAGCTCGTAAAGAGGGCGGCCGTCGATGAGGCGGTCCTGGAACTCTCCGCTGGAGGGATTGGAGGTTTTTACAAGAACAAAGATTCCCTTATCCTCTTCCCGGCACACATCCACAAAGGGCTTTACCCCGTCGGTGCCCAGGTAAGGATTTACCGTAATAAAGTCGGTATGGAATCCGGAGCACATGGTATTTCCAACCTTTACCCGGCCCAGATGGCCCGCGGCATAGGCGGCGGAGGTGGAACCGATATCCCCTCTCTTAACGTCTCCGATCACGATCAGTCCCTTTTTCTGACAGTAGTCTACCGTCTTTGCATAAGCCTTTAAGCCCTCGATGCCAAACTGCTCATACATTGCGATCTGCGGCTTTACGGAAGGGATCAGATCACAGGTATGATCAACGATCTCCTTGTTAAACTGCCAGACGGCCTCCGCGGCGCCCTCCATCGTCTCTCCGTATTCCTGGAACGCCTTTTCCACAATATGGGACGGGATATATCCCAGCATTGGATCAAGGCCGACGCAGATGGGCGCTTTCGTTTTCTGGATCTTTTCAATAAGCTGACTGATCATTTTTTTCCTCCTGTTCGTGGCTTACAACACCTTATTCTTATCAATTCTAGCATAACCGCATCCCAGTTGCAAGACAAAAACCGGGAGCCGGAAAAATTCGGAAAAATCCCCTGCAAAAGGGCGAAAGCAAAACAGTTTTTTCAGCTGTGGAATACAATCGTACAGATATATTCCCCGTTTTTATAGGTTTTCTTTAAAAACTGCTCTTCCGTCACCGTTTCCATATTCATCCACAGCTCCTCCGCCGCCAGCATGATATGGGACAGCATGATCCCCATATTAAAATCCCGCATAGAGCTTAAAGCCTTCACCGGGGAAACGGCGCTTTTTTTCGCGAAAATATAGATCCGGTCGGAATAGACAACAAACCGCCACGGCTGGGAATTAAAGGAGGAGGGCGCCAGCCTGGCCGCCCGGAGGATCGCCTTCACCGGTTCGCCAGGCTCGTCCTTATACACACAGAGGCTGGAAAGGGGCAGCCGCTTCGCCGGCTTTTCCGTCCCGTTCTTTCCTTCCGCCCGGCCGAAGGCGATCACCAGCAGCCGCTTTAGGCCGTCCTTCTGGGGTTCTCCCACCTTCGTTTCTCCCAGATAGCAGGTAGCCACCTCCCGGGACGTAAGGTACAAAACCGCCTGTTCCGAAAGATACCCGGCGTTGCGGCAGGCGGCGCTCCCGCTTTCGCAGTAGACCGCCAGATAGTAAGGAGCCTCCGCCTTCCAAAGCCCTTTCACCTTTTCCTTTTGTTTCAGATTATCAATGATCTCAAAGGACACGCGGCTCTGGGAATCCAAAGGCGCGGCGTTCTTAAGGAACCGTTTCAGCGCTTCCAAAAGTCCTGTATCAAGCGGTTCCATCCGGTATTTCCGGACGGATCTGCGAATAAAAATCCCTTCATAACTACTCATATCAGATTCCCCTCACTGTCCAGTCCGCCGCTTAGATCAATCCCGACATAAGCGGCACGATCACAACCGTCATCAAGCCTGCCACCGCGATGGAAAGACTGCTCATTGCCCCCTCGATCTCGCCCATTTCCAAGGCTCTGGCCGTACCGATGGCATGGGCCGCCGTCCCTAAGGCCAGTCCTTTCGCGATGGGATCCTTGACCCGGATCACCTTAAACCAAAAGTCCGCCGCGATATTTCCGATAATTCCTGTCAAGATAATGCTGACCACCGTCAGGGTCACGATCCCGCCGGCCTCCTCCGAAACGCCCATCCCAATGGCCGTCGTAATGGATTTTGGCAGAAGGGACACATAATGGACATTTTCCAGACGGAATACAAGCGCCAGAAGATATACGCTGATGACGCTCCCCAAAACGCCAGAGGCGATGCCTAAAAAGATCGCCGCCGCGTTCTTCTTTAAAAGCGCTAGCTGCCGGTAAAGCGGGATCGCTAGGCAGACCGTCGCCGGCGTCAGGAAATAGCTTAAGTAGGAAGCGCCCTCATTATACGCTCCATAGCTGATCCCGCTTCCCTTTAAAAACGCGATCACCAGGATCACAGAGATCAAAAGAGGATTCAAGACCGCCCATCCCAGCTTTTTCTTAAGCTGCATCCCAATAAAATATGCGGCCAGGCTGATAAATATTCCAAAATACAGCGGCATCTATTCCTTCCTCCCCTTCTCTCTCTTCAGTACAAGCTCTGTCACTTTCCCGGTGACCGCCATCACGATAAAGGTTGTGGCGACGGTAATAAAAAGCACCGGGATCAGGACGCTTTGCAGCTCCTCCACCTGTTCGATGATCCCCACCGCCGCGGGAATGAACATAAGCGGCATCAAGTCCAAAAGCAGTCCGCCTACATGCTCCACATCCGGCAGCGAAACGATCCCGGAGCACAACAGTCCTAGCAAAAGGAACAGCCCATACACGCCGGCCGGGACCGGCAGCGGAATCAGCTGGTTTAGCACCTCGCCCGCCAGGGTGATTCCAAATATAATTACCATCTCTTTCACGTATTTCATCCGCCCGTCTCCTCTTCTTAAAGCATCATCTCATTTTAGCACCGGAGCCCGCCTGCGGCAATAGAAAAATAAGCACAATTTTCCCTTGAAAACACACACATTTTTATACTATACTTTGGGCGTATTCCATGTATATCCGGCATATTGCCTCTGCGCAAAAAGAACCCCTCTGCGCCGAAAAAGTCCCCTCTGTGCCGGCAGACATTCCCGAAAGGAGAAAAGCCCCTTGCGCCTGACCGTTGTTTCTTCCCTTTATCCTTCCCGAAAAAAGAAAATTGAATCCCTCGTCCGTCTCTGCCGCGAGGCCGAAGGCATCCGCCTCTCCTTTCCCTATTCAGACGCCTCTTTCTACGCGTTTTTCAAGGAGAACGCCGGTATTCCAGCCGCGGCCGCCTTTACGGATCTGGGAGAACAGACCTTTGAATGCTGCGCGTTTGTCCGCCCCGATCTTCGCGGACGCGGGCTGTTTTCCCGTCTTTTAAGCGCCGGGCTTTCCAAGCTTCCACCGGATTCCTCCCTTTTATTTTTCACCGACGGCCGCTGTAAGGACGCAAGCTCCGTCCTTTCGGCTCTCGGCGCCAAATGGGATTCCGACGAGCACATGATGGAGCGTTCCCTCCGGGATCTGCTTCCCGGGACGGCCTTTTTGCCAACGGATCCTGCCGGGAGCTCAGAACCTTCCCGCTGCGTCTCAGAGCCTTCCCGCTGTCGCTTAAAACCCTCCGGCGGCCTAGAGCCTTCCCGCAGCTTCTGCGAAGAAACCGGCGTGCTGACTTATACCTCCAAGGCAGGCTCCGTCCGGATCGCCGTCTATCCCGGCTGGTACTATCTTTATGATCTTGAGATCCGAAAAGAACTGCGAAGGAAGGGATACGGAAGCGCCCTGCTTTCCTTTGTGCTGGATGATCTTGCCAAAAGGGAGCCCCTTCCCATCCGGCTGCAGGTTTCCTCCGGCAACACCGCCGCCCTCCGGCTTTATGAAAAAACAGGGTTCCGCATTACCGAAACCCTGTCCGCCTGGCTGTACCGGCCGTCAGTCCCTGTCAAACCGTAAAAGCTTATCGGGGCATTCCTTTTCTTCGATTTTTCTCCGGATATTCAACATCCGCATATCCGTCTGGGCAATGACCTCCGCGCATTCCTTCAGCTCTTCGCTGATCTCGCCGGAATCGTCCAGATTTTTCTTATATTTCATTTGATGATCCAGGCTCGCCCAGAAATCCATGGCGATGGTCCGGATCTGGACCTCCACCCGGATCTTCTGCTTCCGGTCGGAAAAGAATACCGGGATCTCGATGATCATGTGATAGCTGCGGTAGCCGTTGACCTTCGGGCTGCGGATATAGTCCTTCACCATCAGGACGTTTACGTCATCCTGCCGCGCCAACATCTCCGCGATCGTATAGATATCATCCACAAAGGAGCAGATCACCCGCACCCCGGCCACATCGTCCAGATGCTCCACGATCGAGTTTACGGACACAGGATGCCCTCGCCGCTTTAACTTCTCTACAATACTGGCCGGCTTTTTCACCCTGGACTTGATCATCTGGATCGGATTCCTCTGATTCTTGATCGCCAGGTCGTCATTTAAAACCTCCAGCTTCGTCTTAACCTCCCGGATCGCGCACATATACATCATCATCATTTCCCGAAAGCGCGCCGCCTCATTAAGGAAGCTGTCCGGGATCTCGATCACGTTGGGGGCATTGACGGCGGACTGGACCAGTTCGCCGTTGGGATTCATCCCAATATTCATTGGTACACACCTCGCATTTATTTTTCGGCGCAAAAACGCCGGGCCGCTCTGCCATTTGTTATAGTATAACGGAACCGGCCGCTTCCTGCAATGCCGCAAACCTTAATTTTCTATTACGGTTCCTCCGCGGCTTTACAAGCCGCGGAAACCATGCTATGATAACAGTAGTCTTAGATTCATGCCTGGGAGGGGTAAAAATCATGAAAACACTTGGCTATTACAATGGAAAATTCGGACCCTTGGAGGAGATGACCGTTCCTATGAACGACCGCGCCTGCTATTTCGGCGACGGCGTCTATGAGGCCACTCTGGCAAAGAACGGAAAAATCTTTGCCCTCAAGGAGCATTTGGACCGCTTTTTCAACAGCGCAGGACTCATCAAGATTGACGTTCCCTATACAAAAGAAGAGATCGCGTCCATCCTTTACGACATGCTGGCGAAAATGGACGATAACGAGATCTTCATTTACTGGCAATTAACCAGAGGAACCGGAATCCGTCAGCATCAGTTCCCGGAAAAAGGAACAAAGGCCAATTTCTGGATCTTTATGAAGCCCGGAAAACACGGCAGCACGGACAAACGGTTAAAATTGACCGATATGGAAGACACCCGGTTTATGCACTGCAATATTAAGACCTTAAATCTTCTTGTAAACGTAATGGCCGCGGAGAAAGCGGAGGAAGCCGGCTGCGGCGAATGCGTCTTCCACCGCGGAGACATCGTCACCGAATGCGCCCACAGCAATGTTTCCATCATCAAAGACGGCGTCTTCAAGACCCATCCCGCCGACCACTACATTCTTCCCGGAATCACCAGAATGCATTTGATCCAGCTCTGCAAGGACAACGGGATCCCGGTAGATGAAACGCCGTTTACCATGCAGGAATTAATGGACGCCGACGAAGTCATCGTATCCAGCTCCACCAAATTCTGCGCGCCCGCCTGCGAAATGAACGGAACGCCCATCGGCGGAAAAGCTCCGGAGTTGGTAAAGCTGCTCCAGGAAAAATACATCGAAAAATTCGAGGCGGAAACCAAAGGCTGATATCGGATCTGCCGGTGATCGACTTTATCGTTTATAGAAAGAGGGGCTGTCGGGAAATTTCCGACAGCCCCCTTTTTTTCGCCCGGTCAGCGCAGCCTCCCGGTCAGCACAGCCTTTTGATAAAGCCGGTTTTGGCAAGTGGCGGCGTCCCAGTCTCTCACGCGCCTGCTCCGTACATCTGCTCCTCGTACTGAGCAAGAGGCACCGGCGGCGAAAACCAGAAGCCCTGGGCCTCGTCGCAGCCGATCTCCTTTAAGATCCTCACCTGCTCCGTATATTCCACGCCTTCGCAGATCACATGATACCCCAGGCCTTTTACCAGCCCGATCAAGGACTTTAAGAAATAGATCCCCCGTTCTCCCTGCTCACAGTTCTTGATCAGGAGCCCGTCGATCTTAACCGTGTCCACAGGAATATCGGTGATCATATTTAAAACCGAATATCCAGCGCCAAAATCATCCATAGAGGTATGGATCCCCGCGTTTCTTAAAGCGCCGAACAACTTTCTCGCGCTGTCATAATCCGAAACCGCCGCCGTTTCCGTAAGCTCGATCTCCACCAGAGACGGATCGACCCCGTATCGGTTCAAAATACTTAAATAATGGCTGGCGGCGTCCTCCTCCAAAGCATGGAGCGCGGAGGCGTTAATGGAAACCGGCACCTGCCTCCTGTGAAGCCGCTGGTTTTTTTGAAGGAACTCCGCCACCTTTTCAAAAACATAAAAATCCAGATCTACGATCCTTCCCGTTTTTTCCAATGCCGGAAGGAACAGATTGGGCGCCGCCATGGTTCCATCCTTCCGTTTCCAGCGCACCAGGGCCTCCGCCCCCGTCACCCGGTTATCGTTCACGGAAAATTTCGGCTGAAGATAAACCTGGAACCGTTCCGTTTCCTTGCCTTCCTCTAAGCTGCTCTGGACTTCCCGCTCCAGCTCCTGCTTCTGATCCAGCTGTGCGTCATAAAGCTTCACCGACGGACCAGCCTTCGGAAGCTCCTTTCTGGCGAAATTGGCCGCGTCGATGGCAGCGGAAGCGCTGACACAGTTTGGAGAAATCGGATAAAGTCCGGCGCGGATCCGAAGGCGGAGCCCCCGCATACGGCCATACTGCTCCGCGGCAAACCGCTCATGCGCCTCTTCCAGCCATTTTGCCGTCTCCTCCGGCTTCGGGCAGGGCAGAAACAAAACAAACTGATCCGCCACGACCCGGGAAAAATGGACCTCCAGCTTCCCCGCCAGCCGTCCGGTCATAAAGCCACAGTAATTCTTTAACAGCTCATCTCCGGCTGAATACCCGAATTTTCGATTAAAATGCTTAAAATCCTCAAAATCAATATAGGCCATTCCATAGCTGGCCCCGTAGCCGCCCAAGATCAGCCGCTCCGTCTCTTCCTTAAATCTTGTAAACGAGATCAGTCCTGTGACCGGATCAAATCCAGGCTGGACCGTGAGTCTTAAATGAGACGCGTTGACCGCCAGATTTCTGGCCAGGTGCGCTGAAACGATCTTTGTCAGCTCGCCTAATTGGCTCCGCTCCTCCTTCGTCCATTCCCGCTTTTCCTTGCAGCTTACAAAGGAAATCGCGCCTGTGTACTGGCCGTCGGTGTACATTGCCGCATACAGGATTGTTTTCGCGTCCCCCTGCATCAAAAGGCGGACCGCCGGCCGCGAATACGCTTCCATCCCGTCTTCATGGAGGACGATCGTTCCATGGCTGTCATAGCCGTGAAACAGCGTCAAAAAATCCTCCTTGGAAAAACCTTCCGGTGCTGTAAGCGCCTCCGAGACTCCACTTCCCAGCCACTGATACATCCGTTCCGCCGTTTTTTCCCGAATATCCGTACGGATCACCGTGATCCGGTCCAGCCGATAGCGAAGCCCAACGACCTCCAAAAGAAGCTCCATCGCCTCCTGGAAGCTTCCGGCTTTTTCAAAAATCTCAAAGGCCGCGGAAACCACGCTGCCCTGGAAATACCGGGACTCGATCTCCCGCTTCCGTTCTTTTCTATTCTGCGTTTCCAGTTTCTCGCCCTGGCGGAGAAAATCGCAGAATACGAATTGATTCTTCCCTTTCCTCTTGGCCTGACACAGCGCCCACCTGGCGTTTTCCTCCATGTATTCACAGGAATAGCCGGGAATATTTTCCGGCAGGAAGCAGACCCCTATGCTGCAGGTAACCGGCTCCTTAACACCAGCAAATTTTAAAGAGCGGATCCCCTCCATAAATAAAACCATCCGGCGGACCATCTCCTGATGGGGAATGCTTTTAATAAAAATCAGGAATTCGTCTCCTTCCGCGCGGATCACGACTCCATTCTCTCTCACGCAGTCCAATAAAAATCCGGCCAGTCCGATCAGCACCCGGTCGCCGGCCGGGCGGCCGTATCTTTCGTTAATCCTCTTAAAATCGTCCACATTGACCGCCAGCATCCCGCAGGATGTGTACGGATCCCGCCTGGAAAGGCACGCTCCCACCAGCTCTCTGCCGTACTCCAGCCGATACAGCCCCGTTAAAGAATCGCGCGTTTCCTTCTCCTTGCAGTCCTTCAATGCACTTCTCCCTTCGGTCCCGATTCCGCCTGCGTCTCTTCCTCCTATACGCCGATTTTCCGGCAGATATCCGCCAGACAGCACCGGTCGCAGAATGGCTTGGTCCTGGCTGTACAGACTTCTCTTCCATGATAAACCAGCCGGTGACAGAAATCGCTTCCTTTTTCCGGCGGAATGATCTTCCACAATTCCATCTCTACTTTTTTAGGTTCCTTGATCTGATCCACTAACCCCATCCGGTTCACAAGGCGGATGCAGTGGGTATCCGTTACGATCGCCGGTTTCCCAAATACATCTCCCATGATCAGGTTGGCGCTTTTTCTTCCCACGCCCGGCAGCTTTAAAAGAAGCTCGAAATCGTCCGGCACATTTCCTCCGTATTCCTCCCAGAGAATCTTCATGCAGGCACTGATATCCCTCGCCTTGCTTCTTCCAAGTCCGCAGGGACGGACGATCTCCTCGATCTCATCCACATCCGCCTGCGCCAGCGCCTGGACGTCCGGAAACTTTTTATAAAGCTCCTGTACGACGACGTTCACCCTGGCGTCGGTACACTGGGCCGCCAGCCGCACGCTGACCAGAAGCTTCCAGGCCTGATTGTAATCCAGCGTACATCCCGCGTCCGGATACTCCAATTCCAGCCGCCGGATGATTTCTCCCGCAAGGCTTCTTTTTTCTTCCAGCTGCCTATCTAACGTCTCTTTCGCAGCCTTCACTTTCGTATTCTTCTCTTTTGTATTCTTCTCTTTTACAGCTTTCTTCCCGCTCATTTTCTTCTTTTTCTTTCGTTTTCTTCTATTCTGCACCAGAAAGCCAAGCTCTATACCCTGGCCCAGGTGCCGCAACCTCATTATAGCCAACGGGCAAAGTTTTTGTCAACCGATACCACATGTCATCCGGATATTTTCTGATATTATTCTACTTTTTTCGACATACACATTATAAAAGCCGCTGGCCGCGGCGCAGATCGCTT
>DVFQ01000055.1 GCA_018713185.1 Candidatus Copromonas avistercoris (nom. illeg.)
CAATACATTATATAGTTTTTGCTATACCCCATAAGAGACATAATACCTTTTCCGAGAAGAGGCCGGCGTTTCCCCGCCGGCCTTTTTTCTGCCCTTCGGCGGCATTTAACAGAATCTTAATTCGACAGAATCTTTCAGAAACAGCGTGCAAAATTTCCGCATATCCTGTATAATGGGTGTATATCCGTAGAGAATAGAAAGAAAGGCGGCCTGCCGGAAAAACGAGCCTTGTTGGGAGATTTTTCGGGCGGCCTGCCGGGGAAATGATGATGCGGCTGACGGTAAGGAGGCCAGAATAGATGATAAAAGCGGCGTTATTTTGTGACGAAACGAAGGAATACCGCTGTCCGGAGGAGCCGGACGCCGGAGATGAGGTCCGGCTGCGGTTCCGTACGGCTGCGGACGATGTGGAACGGGTCGTTCTTGTCCTGCCGGATGAAAACAGGCGGATCGAGCTGGAAAAAACAGCGTCAGCCGGGAGATTTGATTATTACGAGACGATGTTCGCCGTGGGGGACGCCCCCATTCTTTTTTATTTTGAGATTATAAGCGGGGATGAGGTCTGTACCTATACCCGCCTTGGCCTGTCTGACAATCTGGAACGCCAGTGCATGTTTGAGATCACGCCGGGGTTTCATGTGCCGGAATGGGCGAAGGGCGCGGTGATGTATCAGATCTTTGTGGACCGGTTCTGCAACGGCGATCCGTCCAATGATGTTGTTTCCGATGAGTATGTCTATATCGGGTTTCCCGTCAGCAAGGTGGAAAACTGGGAGGAAGGGCTGTCTGTTCTGGATGTGGACCGGTTTTACGGCGGGGATCTTAAGGGGATCCTGGATAAACTGGACTATCTCCAGAGCCTTAAAGTGGAGGTCCTGTATCTGAGCCCGGTTTTTGTGTCGCCCTCCAACCATAAATATGACTGCCAGGATTATGAGCATATCGATCCCCACTACGGCGTGATCGTCCGGGACGAGGGCTCGCTGGTGGAGGATCGTGCTTCGGACAATAAAGAAGCGGAGCGCTACTCGATCCGGACGGCGGCCAAAGAGAATCTGGAGGCCAGCGACGCCTTTTTCGCCCGTTTTGTGGAAGAGGTCCATAAGCGGGGGATGCGGCTGATCCTGGACGGCGTGTTTAACCACTGCGGTTCCTTTAATAAATGGCTGGATCGGGAAAAGATTTATGAAAAGCGGGGAGGGTATGAAAAGGGCGCGTTCCTCTGCGCCGAAAGCCCTTACCGGGATTTCTTTTCCTTCCGGAATCCGGACGGCTGGCCGGACAACGATTCCTACGAGGGCTGGTGGAACCATGACACTCTGCCGAAGTTAAATTACGAGGGCTCGGAAACGCTGTATCAGTATATTCTGGAGATTGCGAAGAAATGGCTTTCGCCGCCGTATTCTGTGGATGGCTGGCGGCTGGATGTGGCGGCGGATCTGGGACATTCGCCGGAAATGAATCACCGGTTCTGGAGAGATTTCCGAAGGGTGGTGAAGGAGGCGAACCCGGACGCGTTGATCTTAGCAGAGCATTACGGGGACGCGTCCTCCTGGCTTAAGGGCGATCAGTGGGACACGGTTATGAATTACGACGCGTTTATGGAACCGGTATCCTGGTTCCTTACCGGTCTGGAGAAGCACAGCGACCGGTTTGAGCCGCATCTGTTCCGCAACAGCCAGGCCTTTATGAGTACCATGCTTTATAAGATGAGCCGGATGCAGACGCCGTCTATGATGGCGGCGATGAACGAGCTGTCCAACCACGACCATTCCCGCTTCCTGACGCGGACGAACCTGAAGGTGGGGCGGCTTCATACGGCGGGGGCCGCTGCGGCATCGGAGGAGATCAACTATGGGATTTTCCGGTCTGCGGTGGTGATTCAGATGACCTGGCCGGGGGCGCCGACGATTTACTATGGAGACGAGGCCGGGGTCTGCGGCTGGACGGATCCGGACAGCCGGCGAACCTTCCCCTGGGGGAAGGAGAATTATGAGCTGACGGAATTTCACCGGTATCTGGTAGGAATCCGAAACCAGAATCGGGCGTTCCGTACCGGCGCTTTTAAATGGTTGATGGCGGAGAATGGCGTGATCGCGTACGGCCGTTTTAATGAAACACAACGGGGCGTCGTCGTCGTCAACAGCGAGAGCTATGCGCAGAAAATCCGGGTTCCGGTATGGGAGGCGGAAGTGGCCGGCGATGTGATGGTTCGGGTTATGGAAACGGAGCGGGACCGGTATAATGCGGGGACGCTTCCTTATCCGGTTAAGGACGGTATGCTGGAGATTGAGATCGGGCCGGATAGTTCTATGATTTTTGAGGAAAAACAGCTTGATTTTTAGCAGCTTTTATGATATCATTTTGTCTTGTCAGAGTGATTGGGCGGATTCCCGAGTGGCCAAAGGGGACAGACTGTAAATCTGCTGCAACTTGCTTCGGTGGTTCGAATCCACCTCCGCCCAGGCTTTCCGAAGGGAAGGACAGCAGGAATGGAAAACAAGATTCCAGTTCCTGCGCATAAGAAGCTGATTTATGATCGGCGGGCCCAGATAGCTCAGTTGGTAGAGCAGAGGACTGAAAATCCTCGTGTCGCTGGTTCGATTCCGGCTCTGGGCATGGAAATTTCATATTTTATCTGCGGGTGTAGTTCAATGGTAGAACACCAGCCTTCCAAGCTGGATACGTGGGTTCGATTCCCATCACCCGCTCTT
>DVFQ01000056.1 GCA_018713185.1 Candidatus Copromonas avistercoris (nom. illeg.)
GTCTATATCGGAGACAATACGGTGATCGAAAATTGTATTGTCGAGAGCCGGGATACGATCCGCGCGAATACGACGTATATCGGGCAGCCGGACGACGTTAAGATCGTCATCGAGAAGAATGAGCGATATACGTTATAGAAATACAGAATATCCGCCGGAAAGCGCGGATTGGGGAGGTTATTATGCAGGTAACAGATGTACGTGTGAGAAAGATTGAAAAAGAAGGCAAGATGAAAGCGATCGTGTCCATTACGCTGGACAACGAGTTTGTGATTCATGATATCAAGGTGATCGAGGGAGAAAAGGGATTGTTCATTGCCATGCCCAGCAGAAAGGCGGCAGATGGAGAATATCGTGATATCGCCCATCCCATTAACTCCGGAACCCGCGAGATGATCCAGCGGGTGATTCTTGACAAGTATGAGACGACGACTCTGGAGGCTGCCCAGGAGGAATAGGACGGCAGAGAAGCCAGTCAGGGATAAAATAGGACAGTCAGCAAAAACGGCGCCCGTTCCGGAGGCAGATGCCCCGGGCGGGTGCCGTTTATACGAAGAAGAAGCAGTTATACAAAGAAGAAGTAGTGATACGGAAAAAAGACAGTTATACGGAGAAAAAACAGAAGGAGAAGATATATGAACCCAACCGTCAGCATCATTGTGCCGGTTTATAATGCGGAAAAAACGCTGAAGCGCTGCGTGGACAGTATCCTGGGACAGGAATATGAGGATTTTGAGTTGATTCTTGTGGATGACGGAAGCACGGACGGAAGCGGGCCGCTCTGCGACGCTTTCGGGAATCAGGATTCAAGAGTCCGGGTGATCCATAAGGAAAACGGCGGCGTTTCCGATTCCAGGAATATGGGCCTTAAGCTTGCCCGCGGAAAGTGGCTGCAGTTTGCGGACAGCGACGACTGGGTGACGGCGGATGCCACCAGGCTCCTGGTAAGAAAAGCGGAAGCGGACTCCTGTGATATGGTGGTGGCCGATTTTTACCGGGTGATCGGGGATCGGGTTTCCCATAAGGGCGATATCGAGGAGGACCAGGTGCTGAGCCGGGAGGAATACGCGGCTTATATGATGGAGAATCCGTCGGATTACTATTACGGCGTTTTGTGGAACAAGCTTTACCGGAGGGAGCTGGTGGAACGGTACGGCCTGCGGATGAACACAGAGATCAGCTGGTGCGAGGATTTTTTGTTTAATTTGGAGTATATCCGAAGGGCGGAGCGGTTTGGGGCGCTTCGGACGCCGGTTTATTATTATGTAAAGACGAAGGGTTCTCTTGTGTCCCAGAGCATGAGTATTTCAAAGGTGGTTAAGACGAAGCTGACCATGTTCGAATATTATAACAACTTTTATAAACATGTTCTGGACGAGGAGGATTATGAAAAGAACCGGGTGCAGATGTACCGGTTTTTGCTGGATGTGGCTGGGGATGGATTTTTATTTCCCGCGGGCCATTCGGCGCCGAGGAAGCTGGGCGAGGAACGGGGGTTGGTGGTCCGGGAGGCGATCGGCGAGGACGGAGTCTTGATGGAGGCGTACCGGAATCGAAAACTTTTGGAGCATTATCTGGCGCCTGCGGCGTTCAAATACGATCTTTCTATGGCGGAGCTTTCCGTTTTAATGTATATTAATGGAAAGGAGCGGATCCTGAGCCGGAAGAAGTTGGCGGACCTGACGGATCTTTCGATTTCCAGCCTGCTGGCAGCGCTTCAGAAACTGACGGCAAAGAAGCTTATAACGGCGCGGGAAGAGCCGAGGAAAAAGGGAGAGGAGCGGCAGATAAGGATCGCGGCGCTTCCTGCGGCAAACGCGGTTTTGGCGGATTTGAAGCGGGCGGAGCAGGATTTTTATGAGGCAAGATTCCAGGGATTTACAAAGGAAGAGCTGAAAACATATTGTGATCTGGAGGAAACGGTCAAAAGAAATATCCGGAGAGTGCTGCAGTAGTGAATGGAAAGTATAAATTCCCCTGTTTTACAGATACTACATTTACCGACAACAAACGGGATAAATGCCAGAAAGTAAATGGAGGAATTTTTCGTATGAAAGCTACAGGAATTGTAAGAAGAATCGATGACCTTGGCCGGGTCGTGATCCCGAAGGAAATCCGCCGGACGCTCCGCCTGAGGGAGGGAACGCCGTTAGAGATCTTTACGGATCGGGAGGGGGAAATCATTCTTAAAAAATACTCTCCGATGATGGAACTGAACGCGTTCGCGTCGCAGTACGCGGACGCCATGGCGCAGTCAACCGGGTTAATGGTCTGCATTACCGACCGGGATCAAGTGATCGCGGCTTCGGGCGGGGCGAAAAAAGAGTATCTGCAAAAGCCCATCAGCCGTCAGCTGGAGCATGTGATCCAGGAACGGATGACGGTTCAGGCGGGAAAGGACGACCGGGCCTATACTCCGGTGGCGTCGGAGGAGCCGGAGGGCGTAACCGCCCAGGTGATCGCGCCGATCATCTGCGAGGGAGACGCGATCGGTTCCGTGATTATTATGAGCAAAGAGCCGCGGGCCAGATTCACGGACGCGGAGGTGCGTTTGGCATCCACAGCCGCCGGCTTTCTTGGAAGACAGATGGAGAGCTGATTGGGATGGAAGAGCAGAGTAATGAAGAAAAGGGAAGAAGACGGCTTCATTATTCTGCTTTTCTTAAAATACAGAAGACTTAAAATACTGAAGAAATAAGAGAAATAAGAGGAGATACGAAAGATGTACACATTTGAGGATTTAAAGAAGATCATGGAGACGCTGCGTTCGGAAAACGGCTGCCCGTGGGATCGGGAGCAGACCCATGAATCTTTGAAAAAGTATTTTGTGGAAGAATGCGCGGAGGTTCTGGAAGCCATCGACAATAAGGACACGGAAAATCTCTGCGAGGAGCTGGGAGACGTTCTGTACCAGATCATGATCCATACGGAGATTGAAAAAGAGAAGGGGAATTTTACCATTGAGGACGTGGTGGACGGAATCTGCCGGAAAATGGTGGGCCGCCATCCGGGCGTGTTCGGAGGCGAGCCGGTGGAGGGGAACTTGAGCCGGGAGGAACTTTGGGAGGCGTTAAAAAGACGGGAGCGGGAAGAGAGGAAGAGCAGCCGCAAAAAACCTTGAAAAAGCCCGGAAAACGGGAAAAAACCTTGACAAAGAAGGCGGAAACATATATAAATGTAAGAGTACACGGTAATGGTTCTGCGGGCGGTTCTGCCCGTGGGTTCAGATTAATGATTTTAGGAGGAAACAGAGATGAATAAAACAGAATTAATCGCAGCGGTAGCAGAGAAAGCTGAGCTTTCCAAGAAGGATGCTGAGAAGGCATTAAAGGCATTTACCGATGTTGTTTCTGAGGAGCTGGTAAAGGGAGAGAAGATCCAACTGGTTGGATTTGGAACCTTTGAGGTTGCTGAGAGAGAAGAGAGAGAGGGAAGAAACCCGAAGACCGGCGAGAAGATGATGATCGCTGCTTCCAGAAGCCCGAAGTTCAAAGCTGGAAAAGCTTTAAAGGATATGGTGAACGCTTAATTCATGCGGCTCGATAAATTCTTAAAGGTGTCCCGCCTGATCAAACGGCGGACCGTGGCCAACGAGGCCTGCGACGCGGGGCGCGTAATGGTAAACGAGAAGCCGGCGAAAGCGTCCGTAAACGTGAAAAAGGGCGATATTATTGAGATCCAGTTTGGAACCAAATCGGTTCGGGTGGAAGTTCTTGACGTCCAGGAAACGGTGAAAAAGGATGCGGCGGCGGAGCTGTACCGGTATTTGTAGCGGTTCCGGTATTGAAAGAAAACCAGCCAGCGCGTTTGATGATTATGAATAATCTGGAAAACCTTCTAATATACTTAAAGAGAATAAGTATGTTAGGAGGTTTTTTTATGGAAGAAAAATCGGGACTTTCTCACCGGGTCGTGCTGAATGACAGAAATCAGGGAAGCTTGACGGGGATCTTGGATGTCATTTCCTTTGATGAGAGCATGATCGTTCTTGATACGGATATGGGACTTCTTACGATAAAGGGAAAAGACCTCCATGTCAGCAGGCTGACCCTGGACAAGGGGGAGATCGATATCGAGGGCAGGCCGGACAGCCTGGTCTATTCCAAATCGGAGGGGATAAAAGGCTCCTCCCAGTCCTTTTTTTCGCGGCTGTTTAAATGATCTTGGCTGTTTAAATGATTTTGGTTGTTTAAATGAGCTTGGCTGTTTAAACGATCGCAGCTATTGAAATGAGGGGGAAGGATTGAGCGCGTCGATTGGAAGAGAGGCGGAGCTGGCTGCTATGAGTGCTTCTCTGGGTGTTTTATTAATGGCTTCTTATGATCTGCTGCGGCTGTTCCGGCTTTTGGTACCTCATAAATCGATTTTTCTGGGGCTTGAGGATTTTGGGTATTGTCTTTATGCCGCCTGGATGACGTTTTCACTGTTGTTTTGGGAAAACAGCGGCGTGATACGGGCCTATGTGATCGTCTGCATCTTCTTGGCGATGGCCTTTTATGACAGAATTATCAGCAGAACCGTGTTTGCCCTCTTGAAAAACTTGAAAAGATGGATTAGAATGAAAATAAGACACTGGAAACCCTTATGGAAAGAGGGAGCGTATGGGAGCGGGCCAAAACAGGAGAAATAAAAGAAAATCCAGAAACAGCTGGGGAAACCGCATGGCTTTGATCGGAATTACAATGGTCGTGATGAGCCTTGGGGTTGTTACCCATGTGGGTACGGCTTCTCTGCGGGAGAAAGAGCAGGAGTATGCGGTAAAGGAGCAGAACCTGGAAAAGACTAAGGCCCAGGAGGAGGCCCGGGCGGCGGAGCTGGAAGAGTACCGGATTTATGTCCAGACGAAGCAGTACGTGGAGAAGGTGGCAAAAGAAAAGCTCGGTCTGGTCAATGAGGATGAGATTTTGTTTAAAGCTGGTGAATCCAGGTAGATTCTGTCACGAGATTTTCTGACTTCGGACCGGGGATTCGACAGATATTTCCCGACTGCCTGTATATACTGAAGAATGCGAAGGTATGCAGGTTAGGAGGGATTTTTTTGTGTTGAGAAGGCGGTCAGTACATAAGGACATGGCGGACTTTAACGGCTATACGGCAAAGCGCCTGCGGGAAATGGCGGAATCCTTTGCGGGGCTTTCAAAAGCCTTCGGAGGAAATTCCGGGGAAACGGGACTTTCCAGGGAGGACGGGGCGGCGGCCATGGAAGCGGCGGCAGCCATGGTATGCGGCAGCTGCGAAAAATGCGGGATCCGGGGAGAGTGCCGCAGGGAGGACGGAGAGGAAAATTATTATCTGTATTATCTTCTGCGTACCTTTGAGAAAAAGGGGGCTGTGGACTATGAGGACATGCCCCGGCGCTTCCTGGAAATCTGTCGGAGAAAGGCGGATTATCTCGGGCAGCTGAACCGGAACCTGGGGCGGGCGACGATGAATCTGGCGTGGAAAAGCCGGTTTTTGGAAAGCCGGGACGCGGTTATGGTCCAGTTTCGAGAGATGGCAGATATCCTGGAGGAGTTTTCCAGCCAGATGGAGCAAGCGGCGGACGTGACGGCGGCTCTTGAGCCGGAGATCCGCAGCACCCTGTGGCGCCGCCGGGTGGATATGGAAAATCTTCTGGTGCTTCAATACGCGAACCAGAAGCGGGAGATTTTCATGACGGCCAGGACGACGAACGGGAGATGCATGACGGCCCGGGACGCCGCGGAGCTTCTTGGCCGGGCGGCGAAGGGGCTGTTCCGGCCGTCCCGCGGCGGCAAGACGATCATTACAAGAAACGCGGCTTCCTTCCGCTTCGTGGAGGAAGGGAATTATCGGATGCTGTTTGGCTCCGCCCGGACGCCCCGGGAGGGGGAAGCGGTGTCCGGCGACAGTTATACATTTAAAAACGGGATGCCGGGACAGGCGATCATGAGCCTCTCCGACGGGATGGGAAGCGGAGAGCGGGCCAACGCGGACAGCGGGAAGGTGATCGATCTGATGGAACAGCTTTTGGAAACTGGATTTTCCGCCCGCGCCGCATTAAAGCTTGTAAATACGGTCCTTCTGCTTTCGGGCGGAGAGGAACGTCCGGCAACGCTGGATCTGTGCTTGGTGGATCTTTATTCCGGAGTTTTGGAGGCGATGAAGCTTGGAGCGCCGGCCTCCTTTGTGATCGGCCAGGAATCGGTGGAGACGCTGGAATCGGAAACGGTTCCCGCCGGCGTTTTGAATCCTGTGGAACCGGTCTTGCTGTCTAGGAAGCTTTGGGACGGGGATCTGGTGGTCATGGTAAGCGACGGGATCCTGGACGCCATGCCGGGCGGAGAAAAGGAAGGAGTCTTCCGCGATTTCCTTAGCGGCCTTCCTAAGGCGGGGCCGCAGGAAACGGCGGAGATGATCCTGGCCTTCGCGCTTTCCTTTGAAGGAGAGCCGCGGGACGATATGACGGTCCTGGTGGGCGGGATGTATGAGAAATAAACAATATTGGCGAAATGCGAAAGGAAAGAGCCTGGATACAGGAATGAATACGGCGGATATGAAAAAAAAGGTCCTGGATTTTATCAGGGAACAGCATATGGTGGAGGAAGGAGACGGCGTCCTTGCCGCGGTATCGGGAGGCGCGGATTCCGTCTGCCTTCTTTTTTTGCTGTGCAGTATGAGGGAGGAGCTGGCGGTCCGCTTGGCGGCATTCCATCTCCACCATGGCCTGCGGGGAGCGGAGGCCGATCGGGACGAGGCGTTTGTCAAGCAGCTTTGCGGAGCCTGGCAGATTCCCTTCTATTCCGCCCATGAGGACGCGGCGGCTTACGGGCGGGAGCGCGGAATTTCGGAGGAAGAGGCGGGGCGGGAGCTTCGCTATTCCCACTTGGAAGCGCTGGCGGACCGGCTTTCCTTTGGAAAGATCGCCGTGGCGCATCATCGGGAGGATCAGGCGGAAACAGTGGTTTTTCATTTGTTTAGGGGAACCGGTCTTAAGGGGATGGGCGGGATCCGTCCGGTGCGCGGGAAAATTATCCGGCCGCTTTTGGAATGCTCCAGGCAGGAGATCGAAGGGTATCTGCGGGAAAATGGGATTTCCTGGTGCGAGGATTCCACCAACAGCGAGAATACCTATAAGCGGAACCGGATCCGCAACGAGCTGCTTCCGTGGGCCGGTCAATACTTAAATGAGCGCGCTTCGGAGCACGCGGCTCAGTTTGCCAGGTTCGCGGCTCAGGCGGACGCATATTTTGAGGCTCAGGCGGAGATGATACTGGAAGCGGAGAGGCGGACGGATCCGGAGGAACTGCTGGAAGCGGAGGGCCGGACAGATTCGGAGAACTGGACAGAGACGGAGAGCCGGACGGCGGCGGTTTCGGTCCATACCTTTGACAGCCAGCCGGAAATCCTTAAGGGGTATCTGGTGCGGGCGATGATCCGGCAGGCGGGCGGCAGCGCGCGGAATTTGACGGAGCGCCATATCCAGGCGGTCTGCGCCCTCACCGGCCCGGGCGGCGGCGTCAGGGCGGATCTTCCCGGCGGCCTCCAGGCGGTTCGCGGTTATCGGGAGCTTCGGATCGCCCGCCCGGAACGGTTAGAAGAAAGCGGCATTTTGGAGCAGCTGGGAAAACAGCTGCAGTTTCGTGTGTATCCGCGGGAAAAACAGCTGGAAATTCCGAAAAACCGGTGTACGAAATGGTTTGATTATGATAGAATAAAGGGTACGTTATCGGTTCGGACCAGAAAAGAAGGAGATTATTTTCTGCTGCGGGACGGCAAAAAAAAATTGCTCCGGCGGTATTTGATCGATGAAAAGATTCCGGAGGCGGAGCGGGACAAACTTTTGCTCCTGACAGAAGGAAGTCATGTTTTATGGGTCATTGGGTACCGGATCAGCGAATATTATAAGGTGTCGGAGACCACGGAGAAGATCCTCGAGGTGTCCGTATGCAAAGGAGAAAAAGATGGCTGAGAGAATTCGTGTGCTGCTCAGTGAAGAAGAAGTGGATAAAAGGATCAGGGAAATCGCCGGAAAAATCAATCGGGACTATGCAGGCCGGGCGGTACATTTGATCTGTATTTTAAAGGGCGGCGTGTTTTTTACTTGTGAGCTGGCAAAGCGGCTTACGGTTCCGGTAAGCTTGGATTTTATGAGCGTGTCCAGTTACGGAAGCGGAACGGAATCCTCCGGGGTAGTAAAGATCGTAAAGGATCTGGATCAGCCGCTGGAGGGGAAAGAGGTTCTGATCGTGGAGGATATTATTGATTCGGGGAGAACGCTGGCTTACCTGATCGATCTTCTGCAGAAGCGGAATCCCAAGTCGATCCGGCTCTGCACGCTTCTTGATAAGCCGGAGCGCCGTGTGAAAAAGCAGGTAACGGTGGATTACACCTGTTTTACCATTCCCGATGAATTTGTTGTAGGCTACGGCCTGGACTATGATCAGAAATACCGCAACCTTCCTTATATTGGGGTTGTGGAGCAGCAGTAAGGAGGCAGCCAGTTGAAACAGAATCAGCAGTTTCGCGCCGTGGGCCTGATCCTTTTGGTCATGGCGCTGATTATTTTTGCGTCGAGCCTGACCCAGCAGACCGGTTTGTTCGGCGACGAGATGACCCATCAGGAATTTATGGTAGCAGTGGAAAATAAGGCCATCGAATTTGTGCGGATCAACCAGAACCAGCAGCCGCCCACAGGTTCTCTGGAGATCTGGCTGACGGACGGAGACAAAACGGTGCTGGCCGTTTCCGACGTGACGGAAATGGAGGATTTGCTGGACGGCTACGGGATCGATTATACGATGGAAAATGTTCCTCAGGATAATTACCTGATCTCGGTGATCCTGCCGGTGGGAATCTCCGCCGTCGTGATCATGTTCATGTTTATGTATATGAACGCGAAGCTGGGCGCCGGTGGCGGCGGCAGCAACGCGAAGATGATGAACTTTGGAAAAAGCCGGGCGCGGATGAGCCGTACCAATTCCGTGAATTTTTCCAAGGTGGCCGGTCTTGAGGAAGAGAAGGAAGAGCTGGAGGAGATCGTCGATTTCTTAAAGAATCCGAAGAAATATACGGATGTGGGAGCCAGGATCCCCAAGGGAGTCCTGCTGGTCGGCCCTCCAGGAACGGGAAAGACGCTTTTGGCGAAGGCGGTGGCCGGAGAGGCGGGGGTTCCGTTTTTTTCGATCTCCGGTTCGGATTTTGTTGAGATGTTTGTGGGCGTCGGCGCGTCCCGGGTGCGGGATCTGTTTGAGGACGCGAAAAAGAACGCGCCTTGTATTGTATTCATTGATGAGATCGACGCCGTGGCCAGACGCCGGGGAACCGGTATGGGCGGCGGCCATGACGAGCGGGAGCAGACCTTAAACCAGCTGCTGGTGGAGATGGACGGATTTGGCGTCAACGAGGGAATCATCGTAATGGCGGCCACCAACCGGGTGGATATTTTGGATCCGGCGATCTTACGGCCGGGCCGTTTTGATCGGAAGGTGGGCGTTGGCCGGCCGGATATTAAGGGCCGGGAGGAAATCCTGGCGGTTCATGCCAAGGATAAGCCGTTGGGAGACGATGTGGATCTTAAGAGGATCGCTCAGACGACGGCGGGCTTTACGGGAGCGGATCTGGAAAACCTCTTAAACGAGGCCGCGATCCTGGCGGCCAAAGGAGCGCGCCGCTTTATTAAGCAGACCGATATCGAGCAGGCCTTTGTCAAGGTGGGGATCGGAGCGGAAAAAAAGAGCAAGGTGATCTCGGAAAAAGAGAAGAAGATCACAGCCTATCATGAGGCGGGCCACGCGATCTTGTTCCATGAGCTGCCGGATGTGGGCCCGGTTCATACGATCTCCATTATTCCTACAGGAACGGGAGCCGCCGGATATACGATGCCCTTGCCGGAACGGGACGAGATGTTCAATACCAAAGGGAAAATGATGCAGACGATCATGGTAGCTCTTGGCGGCCGTATCGCGGAGGAGATCATTTTCGGCGATGTGACGACGGGGGCATCTCAGGATATCAAGCAGGCGACGTCCATCGCCCGGGCGATGGTGACCCAGTACGGCATGTCTGACCGGATTGGAATGATCAATTACGGAAGCGACGAGAACGAGGTCTTTATCGGCAGGGATCTGGCCCATGCGAGAAGCTACGGCGAAGAGGTGGCGTCGGAGATTGACAGCGAGGTAAAACGGATCATCGACGAGTGCTATGAGAAGGCCAGACAGATCATTCTTTCAAAGGAAGAGGTTCTTCACAAGTGCTGTACGCTTTTAATTGAGAAGGAAAAGATCGGCCGGGACGAATTTGACGCCTTGTTTGAAAAAAATGGGACGGAAACGGAGATTCCGAAAGAAAATTAGGGGGCTTTGGAGGGGGTTAAGATAATTAAGTTTTTGTATCTTTATAGAAAAGAAACATAAGAAAATATCAAATGCAGTTTTGGAATGTTAAACTTATACAAAAGTCAAGAGGAAAAAGTCAATATAAACAAATTTTATTTTGACATCCGTGAAAGTTTGTGCACACTGATTCCAAAACCTGTGTTATATTACTACACGTAACCCCCCCAATACATTATATAGTTTTTGCTA
>DVFQ01000057.1 GCA_018713185.1 Candidatus Copromonas avistercoris (nom. illeg.)
CAGGCTATCCGCACAGGGGGAATCCCATTTGAAATAAAGGTTGATACTCCTAATGAAATTACTGCTGCTGCTATTGCAGAGGGCAGGCGAATTATGCGGGATAAGAACGCAAGAGGCTATCACAGTATGGATGAGTTAAAGGCGGCGCTGGAAGAATGAAATACGAGATTCGGTTCACTAGCCAGTTTAAGAAGGACTTGAAACGGGCTAAAAAACAGGGAAAAGATACTGAGGAAAAGACGTAAAAAGTTTTCAAAAGTTGTTGTTTTATCTTGAAAATATGATATTAGGCGTTAAAAACGCTTGATATATAGTGCAATTTATGTGAGTTGCACATGTGAAAGTCAAAGATAAGTGTAGACAGCGGAGAGTTGCACATCCAGTTGCACTTTCCACTTAGAAAACGGCACAGAAAAAGAGGGCAGGCAACTTGCCCACCCTCTAAAAGCATTGATTTTATTAGCCAAAGTATCTCTTTAACAGTCCAGCAAACGCTCTGCCGTGTCTTGCCTCGTCCCTTGCCATCTCATGCACGGTATCGTGGATCGCGTCAAGGTTCGCGGCTTTCGCTCTCTTTGCCAGATCGAACTTACCGGCGGTAGCGCCGTTCTCAGCTTCAACTCTCATCTCCAGGTTCTTTTTGGTGGAGGAGGTTACAACCTCGCCGAGAAGCTCCGCGAATTTCGCCGCATGCTCCGCTTCCTCATAAGCAGCCTTCTCCCAGTACAGTCCGATCTCCGGATAACCTTCTCTGTGGGCAACTCTTGCCATAGCCAGATACATTCCGACTTCCTTGCACTCGCCCTCGTAGTTGGCTCTTAAATCTTCGATGATATCTTCGCTTGCGCCCTGCGCAACGCCTACCTCATGCTCAGCGGCCCAGGACATCTCAGCGTCCTGCTCTTTGAACTTGGAAGCCGGAGCGCCGCAAACGGGACATTTCTCGGGAGCTGCATCGCCTTCATGAACATAACCACATACAGTACATACAAATTTCTTCATTTCATTCTCTCCTTTTTATAAATTAAAATTGAATTGGAACGATCGATGATTTTAGTAAAACAATAATAGTAATTGTTACTGATATCAATATACACGATAAAACTTCATTTGTCAACTGGTTTTTTCTTTTTTCAGCTCTTTTTTTGCTGACATGTTTTGCATTCTCCGTAAAAGAATACCGTATGGGAATCCACCCGTCCAGGCGGCTGCGCCGTCAGCAGCTCGCTGGTATCGCGGACGATCTCGGCGGGCATATCATAAACCGCTCCGCAGGTTTTGCAGATGAAATGATAATGGGGTTCCGTCCGGTAATCAAAATGTTCCGAACCGTCGCCGCAGGAGAACCGGGTAATCTCGCCCAGCTCCGATAAAAGCTTCAAGTTCCGGTAAACGGTTCCCAGGCTGATATTGGGAAATTCCTCACGGATAGAAAGGTAAAGCATGTCGGCGGTTGGATGGTCTGTTCGCTGCATCAGGCAGTTTTTAATGGATTCCCGCTGCCGGCTGTGCTTCAGCGTTCTCACACCTTTCACCTCCTCTGGACAGTGATTAATAATAAAAATAATAATTGTTATTAATAACATAACAAAAGAATCCGGAGATGTCAAGGGGTTTTCCTTGAAAACCAAAGGAATTTTCATTATACTGTAAAGTAAGATCAGCCGCAGAGTTAAGGGGGGATTGGATGTACAGCAGACATGTCCGACATTTGGTAGCGGAATTAGGAGCGAGACTGTTCGACCGGGAATTTTTAAAGCGGGCCGGATTAAGCCGAAGAAGCGTGCAGACGGTCTTTGACAGGGAAAAATGGGGAGCGATTTTAAGTGAAGTGCTTCCGGCGAAGGAACGCTTTACCTGCGCTGGGATTCTGGAATACTGCCGGGAGGAACTGGAACGGCTGTGCGGGGTGCCGGAGGAAGGCTGGCTTTCGTTTTCCTATCAATATTCGACCCATATCCTGTATCCGGACGAGGAATTTCAGAGAAAGTCGGCGCCCTTTGCCGCCGGCGCCCTTTTATATCTGAACATCCTGCAGTTTTTCTTCGACGAGGAGAGAAAAACGGTTCCCTTTGACCCGTTTAAGGATTTCGCGTTTTTGCCGGAGGAGGAATATTCCTCCTGCGAGCGGGCGGGAGAGTACGCCCATTTTATGCGGGAATTTAGGGATCAGTATGTTTATGAAATGATGCGGCTCAATAAGGAAGCGACGCCCTTTGAGACGCTGGAGCATATCGCCGGCGTTCATTACGTGGCGATGACGGTGGCCCGGGGATTGAAGGAGGCGGGAGTGCCCATCGATTTGGCCCTGGCTTCCGGAGCGGCCGCCGGTCATGACCTGGGAAAATTTGGCTGCAAGCCCAACGAGCGGGTTCCCTATCTTCATTATTACTATACGGCCCAGTGGTTTAACGCTTATCATATGGAAAATATCGGCCATATCGCGGCGAACCATTCCACCTGGGATCTGGAGCTGGATAATATTTCGGTGGAATCGCTGGTCTTGATCTATGCGGATTTCCGCGTGAAACAGATGCGGGGGACGGATGGAAAAGAGATCACGAAGATCTATTCGCTGAAAGATTCCTATGACGTGATCCTTTCCAAGCTGGACAATGTGGACGAGGCCAAGCGCACCCGCTACCAGGTGGTTTACTCCAGGCTTCATGAATTTGAAAATTATATGCGCTCCTTAGGAGCGGACGTAGACTTAAGCGGGGAGAAACGGCCGCAGGAAAAGCCCCTGGACATTGTTCTCCAGACCGGAAAGACGGTGGTGCGTTCCTTTGTGTTCTGGGGAATCGAGCATAATATCGACGTAATGCACCGGCTGGGGACCGAGCGCCAGTTCGGAAACATTCTGGAGGCGGCTCGAAGCGAAAAGGACTGGAAAAACGTCCGCGCCTATCTGAATATGTTTAATGAATACTCGATCCACTTGAATCACCGGCAGAAGGTGCAGACGTTAAGCTTCCTTTACGAGCTATTACTGAACCGGGAGGGGGATATCCGGAGACAGGCGGCGGCGCTGATCGGAAAGATCTTTGCCGACTTTAACGCCGGATACCGGAAGGAGCTTCCCGCCAATATGCCGGATCCGGACGACCGGACCGCGCGGTCGCTGTGGGAGGAGTATTTGGAACGGCTGATCTGGCCGGACTACCGGCTGACGCTGCAGCAGAAGCGGCGGATCCAGAACGCTTTGAAATTTGTTATGGTTTCCGCCGTCGACCGGGCTTCTGAAAGGGTTCGCCAGGAAATGCTGGAAATCTTTATGCAGTGGTTCGGAGAAGAAAAGAAACTGGAAGGCGAACCGGTCTTCTATCTTTTGGACTGCGTATTTTCTCTTCCTGTGGAGCTTTTCCGAAAAGAGGGGAGATTGGAAACACTGCTGCGGTTCGCCGTGGCCCATATGCAGGATGCGGATCCGCAGAACCGGATTGCCGCCGTCCGCTCTCTGAAGGTGCTGACAGCCGGACTTTCGCCGGAGAATCCCTGCTATGAACTGGTGCGCCGGGCCGCCGGAGAACTGGACGCGGAAACGGTCACCATGGTATTTCTTCAATACCGGATCTTTACCAACCTTCGCCTGGATACGGCAAAACAGAGGGAGATCCTTTATGGAAGCGACGTAGTCAGCGATATTTTCCTGGAAAATTTAAAATCCTCGACGCCTTGGATCATCAAATCCGTAAATATCAAACTCCTGGCGGACCAGGTGGATCACGGGAGGCGGGAGCATCTGCTCCATATCTGCGCCCATTTTTCCAACCTTATCAAGGTCAGCGAGCACGTGGGGGTGCGTCATGACGCGGGCCGCGCGCTTTTGCGGCTGGCCCATCTTCTGACCACAGACCAGTGCAATGAGATTGCCGTCGAGCTTTTAAAGGGACTTGAGGTGGGAGAATACCAGTTTTCCAAATATATCCCGGAGTATCTGGGAGAGTTTGCCCTCTGGCTTCCGCCGGAGCAGCTGGATGATCTGATCGAGCGGCTCCATATCCTTTTAGCCAACGGCAATGAACGGATTGTATCGGTGGCGCTGGATACGCTGGGCGTCCTGCTGGAGTGCTATTCCCGGTATCCGGGACGGTTTGAGGAACCGCGGGAGACGGCGGAGGAGCGGAGGACCCATCTTCTGGGCTTGATCTTAAGCTGTCTCGCCAATTACAGGGAGCAGGTGCGCCAGGAGGCGATGCTGGTGATCGGCCAGCATGTATTCGGCTCGGAGATCATGGCGGAGCGGGATAAAAACGAGCTGTTTTCCCTCTGCTCAAAGAAGCTTCTGTTCCTGTTAAACGAGTATCCCGGCGGCGAATTAAGTCTTTATTACCGGGCGGCGGCGCTGTCCCATATCAGCCGTTTTATCTCCCGGTATCAGCTGGTGGGCGGCGACGTCAGCCTAAGAGGCCGGGACCGGGTGGCTTTCTTCCCGGGAACCTTCGACCCGTTTACCTTATCCCATAAAGAGATCGCGAGAAAGATCCGTGAGATGGGCTTTACCGTTTTCCTGGCGGTGGACGAGTTTTCCTGGTCGAAAAAGACCCAGCCTCATCTGGTGCGCCGCCAGATCGTCAACATGTCGGTGGCGGATGAATTTTATATCCATTTATTCCCCGACGATACGCCGGTCAACATTGCGAACCCGGCGGATTTGAAAAAGCTTCGGGAAATCTTCTCCCAGCAGGAGCTTTATATCGTCGTGGGGTCGGATGTGATCCATAATGCCAGCTCCTATAAAAAAGAGCCGGAGGAATTTTCCATCCACAGCCTGAACCATATCGTATTCCGCCGCGCCGGGGAGACGCATTCGGCGGATCTGTATGATAAGCTCACCGGCCGGGTCATTGAACTGGAGCTTCCGCCCAATTTAGAGGAGATCAGCTCTACGAAGATCCGGGAAAACATCGACCATAACCGGGATATTTCCACCCTCATCGACCCGGTGGTGCAGGAATATATTTACCATAAAGGACTTTATCTGCGGGAGCCGGAGTTTAAGCCCATCCTGCGGGCCCGCGCCGTGGTTTTTGAAGATGTGGCAGAGAGCAGTCCCCAGATCCTGGACGAATTGTCCAATACGGTCCTTTACCGGAATCCGGAGCGGCTTTCGATCTACACGCGGATCCTCCAGGAGAAGGACCGGCTGATGGTGCTGCGGAATTCCATCGACGGAGGAAAGCCCGTGGGCTTTGCCAGCTACCGGGAGCTTCAGCCGGATGAGCTGTTTGGAGTTTTAAAGAATATCGAGTTGGCCAATGGCGTCCGAAGAAAGACCAGCAAGGAAGTGCTTTTGATCACGGGCATTTACTCCCAGAAGGAAGATCCAAGGGATGGAGACGCCATCCATGACGCCGCCCAGCTTCTTTTGGTGGAAGTGATCGCCCGCGCTTTAAGGAAGAATGGAAGCTTCGCCCTGTTTGTCAGCGACAGGAATCTGGCCTCCGAAGAAGCGGTCTCTGCCTTGGAGCGGCAGGGCTTTGTACGGCCGCCGATCTCAGAGGACAGCGATAGAAGGATCCTTTATGCCGTCGATATGCATGAGCCGCTGCTGCTTCTGCATAACCTGGAAACGACGATCAAGGAGCCCTTTGCCAGCTGCCCCGAGGTCCAGGAAATGATGGAGAAAAACCATCAAAGGCTGCAGCTTGCGATGACGAAGCTGTATCCGGGGAACCTGGTGCTTTCTCTGTCTTCGTCGGTGATGCACCACCGGCTGGTGGACCGGATCACGGCGCTTAACGAGGTGCCCAGCGAGCCGACGGTGCCCAGAAGGCTGGGAGTCAATATGTGCGTACCCTTCGGAAAGATCCTGCGGGGCAAGGTGGTTCCCAATACGGTGACAAAGACCCTCCATACGGATAAAGTGTATGAGCCGGATCTGGACAGCTATTCCATCGAGCCCTTCCCCTACTACTCGCCGCTAAAGAGCCAGATCGCGACGATCAGATCCTTTGACCGTCCGGTGATCCTGGTGGATGATCTGGTTCATAAGGCGGACCGGCTACAGGCGCTGGCGCCCAGCCTGCGGGAGGCGGGAATCCCCATTAAAAAAGTTGTGGTGGGAATTATTTCCGGCTACGGACGGGACTTGATGCAGCAGTTTAAACTGCCGGTGGAAGGGATCTATGGAATGCCCAATCTGAGGCAGTGGTTTGTGGAATCCACGCTTTATCCCTTTATCGGCGGCGATACGGTGCGGCGGCCGGAGATGAAGGTGGCGGGACTCCAGCCCTCCATCAATATGATCCTGCCCTACGCGACGCCCATGTTAGAGGGAAGCAGCCGGGAGGCGCTGTTTGAGTTTTCCGCCTGCTGTATTGAAAACGCCAGGGATCTTCTGCGGATCTTGGAGGCGGAGTACCGGAAGCAGTTTTCTAAGAATCTGACGCTTTCAAGGCTGCCGGAGGCGGTAATCCTGCCGCTGTGCCCGGATAAAGGAAGCTGTATGAATTATGATGAAAATCTGGCGGCCTCCGAGTATCTGGAGGCGGATCTGGAGACGCTTTGGAGAATGCGGGAATTTATGACCGGAAAACGGTCGCCGGATCGAATATAGGGAGGTTTGTAGGATGATACAGTTTTATCGGATCGGGGAAACGCTCTGCTTCAGCAATTTAACGGAGCTTCCTTATGAAAAAATAGAGGAGCCGCGGGAAGCTAAATCCCTTACCTGGCTTTTTGAGCGGGAGCCGGGGAGCTGCCGCGCGTCCTTTTTGGTAAACGATGAGGAACTTTTGTGGGCCGGGACGGAAAGCGTGGCTTGGCTCAACAAAAACCGGCTGGAGGAGAACGCCAAGGAGAAAGAAGAGGAACTGCCCGCCTGGGTTCGGGAACGGATCCGGGACGGAGCGGTGCGGGCGGTAAACCATGCCCACCCCAGATTCCATGAGCTTTTGAACTGGCAGGAAAAGAAAGGGAAAAAGCGGGTTCATGTGCTGGCGATCGGCGACGTGGGCAGTATGCTTTTAACGGGTCTCCATCTTTTGGGCGGGGATGTGATCTCCTCCATCGGAATCTGCGATCTTTCGGAGCAGGTGACGACCCGCTGGGAGTTTGAGGTAAACCAGATCGCCTATCCCTGGGAGTATGACGCGCTTCCGGAGGTGGACGTGGTGCCTGCGGAAAAGCTGTTTGACTGCGACGTTTTCGTCTTTGTCGCCTCCAAGGGGATCCCGCCGGTGGGTTCCGGCGTGAAGGACGTCCGGATGTATCAGTTTGAGAATAATTCCAAGATCATCGGTCATTACGCCAGGATGGCCCGAGAAAAGAATTTTAAGGGATTGTTCTGCGCGGTTTCGGATCCGGTGGATCCGCTGGCGAAAACGGCGTTTTTGGAGAGCAATAAGAACGAGGCCGGAGAGTTTGACTGGATGGGCCTGCTTCCGGAGCAGATCCAGGGCTTTGGGCTGGGCGTCATGAACGCCCGGGCGGCTTATTACGCGAAACGGGATCACAGATTTTCCCGGTTCCTGACGGAGGGCCGTTCCTTCGGCCCCCACGGCGAGGATCTTGTGATCGCGGATTCCATCGAGCATTACGACGACGAGCGGTCGAAGGAGCTGACGAAGCTTACGGTAACGGCCAATCTCCATATGCGCAGTATCGGCTATAAGCCTTTTGTGGCTCCGGCTTTTTCCTCCGGGGCACTTTCGATCCTCTTAGCGTTAAGGGGCCAGTGGCACTGCGGTTCCGTGTTCCTGGGCGGAATCTATATGGGCGTTAAGAACCGGTACACGGAGCACGGATTGGAAACGGAGATTTTAAGGCTTCCGGAGCCGCTTTATGAGCGGATCCTGACGGCGGGAAAGAATCTGGCGGCAATTATATAGAACGAAGCGGCCGAAAACCGCAAAGGGACGGTGAGATCGAAGTGACAGAAAAGGGAAGAGAGACAGCGGAAGAATTGGAAAAAGCAGCAGGGACAGCAGAAGCAGGAAGAACAGGAGCAGCAGAAGCAGAAACAGAAGAATTGGCGGTTTTATATCCGGGAAGGCACAGCGAGGCGGCCAGGGAGCGGCTGGAGGAGATCTTGTCCTTTGCCCTTGAGGGCGTCCAGGCAAAGATATGGGACCGCATGAAAATTTTAAAAGAAGACCCGTTTTTCTTTCGGGGACGGCGGCTTTTGTTCGCGGTTCCCCTGGGAGAAAACGGGATCAACCGGGAATATTATGAGCTGCTGGCTTGGCTCCGTTCGGGGAAGCAGGTGTTATCCGGCGCTCTGGCGGGAATGGTGATCGACGCGGGAAGCGAGCTTTATACAAAGGCGGCTGCCAGAGAGTTGGCGGTGGCCGCCTCCATGGCCGGCTGCGCCTTCGTGGGCCGTCCCCTGGTGGAGGGAACGGCTTCCCTGGACAATTTCCTTGTCCAGGCGGCGAATCTGAAAACCGACCGCATGGGAGCTTACCGAAACAGCGCAGAAATCCTGGCCCGTCAGCTTCTGGAATTTCAATGGCAGAAAAAAGCCCATCCCAAGCTTTTGGTCCTCCATGCCTCCAACCATAAAACCTCCAACACCCTGGCTTTGTGGGATCAGGTAAAGGCGCGCCTCTCCGGCGTGGAAATCCGGGAGGTGAACCTGCGGAATGGGACGCTGGTAGACTGTTCCGGCTGTCCCTACCAGATGTGCCTGCATTTCGGCGAGCGGGGACAGTGCTTTTATGGCGGCCCCATCGTGGACGACGTGTATCCGGCGGTGAAATGGGCGGACGGGATCCTTTTGCTCTGTCCCAATTACAACGACGCGCTGTCCGCCAATATGACTGCCTTTATTAACCGGCTGACGGCGCTGTTTCGGACGACCCGCTTTTATGAGAAAGCGGTATTCGCGATCATCGTTTCCGGTTATTCCGGCAGCGACCTTTTGGCAGGTCAGATTGCGACGGCAATGAACATGAACAAAACCTTCTATCTGCCTGGAAATTTCTGCATGATGGAAACGGCCAATCAGGCCGGTGCGGCCCTGGCCCTTCCGGGGATCGAGGACCGGTGCCGGGAGTTCGCGGACCGGATGCGAAGGACACTCTTATTGACTTAATGGAAGAAGAGCGGCCATCCCACGCAGATCATCATACAGAGAATGCATCCGGCTGCGGCGGGAAGCAGAATCGAGACGGCGGTCCATTTGAGACTGCCCGTCTCTTTTTTTATGGTCAGGCAGGTGGTGGCGCATGGCCAGTGAAATAAAGAAAATACGGCCATGCAGACGGCGGTTTTGACCGTCCAGCCGTGGGCGGTTAAAAGGCTATAAAGGGACGCGCTGTCCTCCATGGAAACCAGGGTTCCGGTTTCAAGATACGCCATCAGGATAATCGGCAGCACGATCTCGTTGGCCGGAAATCCCAGGAGAAAGGCCATGAGGATAACGCCGTCCAGGCCAAGAAGCCTTCCCGCCGGATCCAGAAAACCCGCCAGAAGGGAAAGCAGGCTCGTGCCGCCGATGGTAATATTCGCCAACAGCCAGATGAGAAGCCCGGCGGGGGCGGCGGCGGTAACAGCCCGGCCCAGAACGAAGATGGTTCGGTCCAGGAGCGAACGCACCAGCACTTTTCCAGCCTGGGGCCTGCGGTAGGGCGGCAGCTCCAGGGTAAAAAAGGAAGGGACGCCCTTTAAAACCGTGTGGGACAGCAGCCAGGAGGCGAAAAAGGACATGCCGAAGCTTAAAAGGATAAAGCCGGTCAGGAGCAAAGCGGAAAAAAGGCTCCCGGCGCGTCTTGCCATAAAGAGCGAGATCATGGCGGTCAGCAGCGGGAACCGGCCGTTGCAGGGGACGAGGCTGTTGGTCAGGATGGCGATGAGCCGCTCCCTGGGGGAGTCGATGATCCGGCAGCCGGTGACTCCGGCGGCGTTGCAGCCCAGCCCCATGGCCATGGTCAGGCACTGCTTGCCGCAGGCGCGGCACTTTTTAAAGGCGCTGTCCATATTGAAGGCGACTCGGGGAAGATAGCCGGAATCCTCCAAAAGAGTAAAAAGCGGAAAGAAGATCGCCATAGGCGGCAGCATCACGGAGACGATCCAGGCCGTTACTCGGTAAACGCCGTCGATCAGGACGCCGGACAGCCACCAGGGGGCGTGGAGAGTTTCGGCGGCTCTTGAGAGGATTTCCTCGAAGGAAAAAAGCCAGTCATATAAAAGGGCGGACGGGTAATTGGCTCCCGTCATCGTAAGCCAAAAGACGGCGGTCAAAAGCAGCAGCATCGTAAGTCCGCCGGTGATCCTTCCGGTAAGGAACCGGTCCAGCCGCTCCTCCCGCTTGCGGTAATTCTGAGTGGAATACCGCACTCTGCGGGCCGCCAGCTCGCCGGGAATAAAAAACTTGGGGGCTTTCTCTGCGGAGGCCCCGCTCGCATCTTCCAGCTGGGAAAGCCTGGCAAGAAGCAGATCCAGGCCATGCTTTTTTCGCGCGCTAGCTGGGATCACAGGGATTCCCAATTCCTCTTCCAGCCCGGAAAAGTCGATGGAGATCCCCTTGCGTTCGGCCTCGTCGCAAAGATTGACGCAGAGAAGGAATTGGGGTGCGCGGGGAGATCCTGCCGGGAACCCGGGGGACAAGGCGGCCTCTGATACGGAGGAAAAAGCAGCTTCCCTTCTGCCAAGCAGCTCTGCCGCCTGCGCCAAAAGCGCAAGCCCCCGTTCGATGCAGGTGGCGTCGCAGATAAAAAGCAGGTAATCGTACGGCTCCGTCAAGAGAGCTTCCCGCGTTACCGCTTCTTCGGCGGAGCGGACGTTAAGGGAATAGATGCCGGGAAGATCGTCGGCAGTAAACCGGATCCCCTTTAGGAAAAAGGCGCCGGAGGCGCTGGAGACGGTGACGCCGGCCCAGTTGGCCGTTTTCTGGCGGAGGCCCGTGAGGGCATTGAAGATCGTGCTTTTTCCTACGTTGGGATTGCCGACGAGGGCGATGTGCCGGTTCATGACAGCTCCTCCGCCAGGATGAATTGGCTGTTTTCTTTCCGGAGGGCGATGACGGCGCCCCGGATGAGAAAGGCGGCGGTCTGTCCGTTTCGCTTCTTTAAGACGCAGGAAATCTGGGCGCCCGGTACAAAGCCCAGGTCATAAAGGCGGCCGGCTTCCGCTTCCCAATCGGGAAGGCAGAGGATTCGGGCCGTGCCGCCGGGAATCATATTGCATAATGGAATTACCATGGAATCACTCGTTTACAGTACGCTTATTTATGAGATATGTAGCAGACGAAGAGAACGTGCAGGCAGGCCTTTAAATGTGGGGACTCAAAATGCCTCCGATGGAGGGGGGTTCACAGTATGACCGGCACCGGCTGCCGGATCTTCATGGACGCTTCCGATACCTCGCAGTCCCAGGCCCAGATATGGACGCCGTGATCCTTCGCGTACCGGAGGGCCTCGCCGAATTCCGGATGATCTGGATTGGGGGAAAAGGAGGCGCAGTCCTGCATCTGCAGAACAAATAAAACGGCGGCGCCAAATCCTTCCTTCACGGCGTCAGAAAGCCCGTGAAGATGGCGGATGCCCCGCTCGGTGGGAGCGTCGGGAAAGCGCGCCTGCCCGTTTACGTTTAGGGTAACGCCTTTTACCTCCATAAACCAGGGCTGTCCCTGGCAGGAGAACGCCAGATCGAACCGGGAACCGCCGTGGGAGACTTCCCTGCGAATGCCCGTGGGACGCGGACAAAACGGAAGGCCGTCTCCAGCGGAAAGCCATTCATAGGTCGCCTGATTGGGAGCCTGGGAATCGATATTGACCCATTGGGAGCCGTCTAAAACAGGACTGGCAACTGCGATCAGAGAATATTCCGTTTTTCTTCCCGCGGCCTTGGCGTCCGGGTGATGCTGGATGACAACCGGCACGCCGGGGTTCAGCAGCTCCTTTAACCGGCCTGTGTTTTTTACATGGCAGACAACCTCTTTTCCGTCAAGGAGAGCATGAGCCAGAAACCGGTTGGGACGGGATAAAAAGACGGCGGTCATGGTGTGTTCGTAGTTCATAGGGCGCCTCCGAAAGTGTTTTTTTCATTATATCACCTCGCCTGGCGGTTCGGTGAGGACATTCGCCTTATAGAACTCCCTGCGCGAGCACGGAGCTCTGCAAGGCTCATTATATCATATTTCCGAAAAGTTTGGTCATGTTCATTGTGCGGAGGGAAAAAGTATGCTACACTGGCGGCAGATAACAACAGACAGAAAACGGCGGGAGGAGAAAATGAAAGAAATATTATATGAAAGCACCCGCGGCGGCGAGCGGGGGATCACGGCGTCCCAGGCCGTATTGAAAGGACTGGCGGAGGACGGCGGCCTTTATGTGCCGGAGCGGATCCCGAAGCTTGCGGTTTCCATGGAGGAGCTTTCCGAAATGAGTTACCAGGAAACGGCCTATGAGGTAATGAAGCCGTTCCTTTCGGATTATACGGAGGAGGAGCTTAAGGACTGTATCGCGAAGGCGTATGACGGGAAATTTGATACGGAGGAGATCGCGCCTTTGGCGAAGGTAAACGGCGTTTATTTCCTGGAGCTGTTCCATGGAAAGACCATCGCCTTTAAGGATATGGCCCTTTCGATCCTTCCGCATTTGATGACGGCGGCGGCAAAAAAGCAGGGGATCAAGAATGAGATCGTGATCCTGACGGCCACCTCGGGGGATACGGGAAAGGCGGCTATGGAAGGCTTCGCGGGCGTTCCCGGCACCAGGATCCTCGTATTTTATCCGAAAAACGGCGTCAGCCGGATCCAGGAGCTGCAGATGCTGACCCAGAAGGGGGAGAATACGTTTGTCGTCGGCTTGGAGGGAAACTTTGACGACGCCCAGACCGGCGTAAAGAAGCTGTTCCATGACCAGGCGTTTGCCAAGGAGCTGGACGCCATGGGATATCAGCTTTCCTCCGCGAACTCCATCAACATCGGCCGGCTGGTGCCCCAGATCGTATATTATGTTTACGCTTATGCGAAGCTTTTCAAGAATGGAGAGATCAAAAAGGGCGAGACCGTCAATGTGACGGTTCCCACGGGGAATTTCGGCAACATTCTGGCGGCCTATTTCGCCAAGGAGATGGGAGTTCCCTTCGGCCGCCTGATCTGCGCCTCCAATGACAACAAGGTCTTGTATGACTTTTTCCAGAGCGGGGCGTATGACCGGAACCGGGAGTTTTTCGTGACCGCGTCGCCCTCCATGGACATTCTGGTTTCCAGCAACTTGGAGCGGCTCCTCTATTTGAGCTGCGGCCGGGACGCAATGAAAACCAGAGGGCTGATGGAACAGCTTTCGGAAACGGGGCGGTACGCCATCGGGCCGGAAATGCGAGAAGCGATGAAGGATTTTGCCTCCGGATACGCGGACGGGAAGGAAACGGAGGCGGAAATCCGCAGGGTATTTGAGGATACGGGTTATCTTTTGGATCCCCATACGGCGGTGGCGTCGGCGGTGTATGAAAAATACAGGAAACAGACGGAGGACGGGACGAAAACGCTGATCGCCTCCACAGCCAGCCCCTATAAATTCCCGGAAACGGTGCTGGCGGCCATTTCTGGAACATCGCCGGCATTTGCCCCGGGAGCAGCTCCGGCGGAACCTTCAGGAACCGCGCCGTCTGCCGCCTCGGAAGCCGCAGGCCAAAGGGATGAATCGGCCCTTTTAGAAGAACTGGAGCGGCTGTCCGGCATCCCGGTCCCGGCGGCGGTGAAAGAGCTTTCCAGCGCGAAAATCCGCCATCATGCTGTCTGCCGTCCCGAGGAAATGAAGGAAACTGTAAAATCCACCTTTTCAAAAAAAAGGAAATAGGTTATAATGAGGACAGTATCCGGGAAAAGGCTTTAGCCAAAAAACCGTACCGGGCCGAAACGGCCTGGGAATTTTGAAGATAATGGAGGGCAGGAAATATGTTAGTTACAGCAAAAGAAATGCTCGAAAAGGCAAGAGACGGAAAATATGCCGTCGGCCATTTTAACATTAACAACCTGGAATGGACGAAAGCGATCCTTCTTACCGCTGAGGAGCAGAGATCTCCGGTAATCCTTGGAGTTTCCGAGGGAGCGGGAAAGTACATGGCCGGCTTTAAGACCATCGTCGGCATGGTAAACGGAATGTTAGAGGAGTTAAAGATCACCGTTCCAGTGGCGCTTCATCTGGACCATGGAACCTATGAGGGCTGCTTAAAGTGTATCGAAGCAGGCTTCTCCTCCATTATGTTTGACGGTTCCCATTATCCGATCGAGGAAAATGTGGAAAAGACGAAAGAGCTGATCCGCATCTGCCGGGAGAAGGGAATGTCTCTGGAGGCGGAGGTTGGAGCCATCGGCGGCGAGGAAGACGGCGTGATCGGAATGGGCGAGTGCGCGGATCCCAACGAGTGCAAGATGATCGCGGATCTGGGCGTTGATATGCTGGCGGCCGGAATTGGAAATATCCATGGAAAATATCCGGCGAACTGGAAGGGCTTAAGCTTTGAGACGCTGGCGGCCGTAAAGGAAAAAGTAGGCGATATGCCTCTCGTTCTCCACGGCGGCACCGGAATCCCGGAGGATATGATCAAGAAGGCGATTTCCTTAGGCGTTGCGAAGATCAACGTCAATACTGAGTGCCAGCTGGCCTTTGCCGAGGCTACGAGAAAGTATATCGAGGCGGGCAAGGATCAGGAAGGAAAGGGCTATGACCCGAGAAAGCTCCTCGCTCCCGGAACGGAAGCGATCAAGGAAACCGTTAAGGCGAAAATGGAGCTGTTCGGTTCCGTTGGAAAGGCGTAAAAAGCCGGAATAGACAGGAAAATCAAGACAGAAATAGAAACGGAAATGTGTGCGGATCGCAAAGACGCGGCAGGAGGGATCAGTCTCTCCTGCCGTGTCCGCGAAAAAGAAAAGCGGAGGAAGGAATATGAGCGAGGCCATCAATGTGGCGGAAATTTTTGGAATGAATGTGTTTAACGACGCGGTGATGAGAGAGCGTCTCCCCAAGTATGCGTATAAGAAGCTGAAGCAGACCATCGAGGAGGGAGACGAGCTGGATCCCTCCATCGCGGACGTGGTTGCTCACGCGATGAAGGAGTGGGCGGTGGACAACGGCGCGACCCATTATACCCACTGGTTCCAGCCATTGACCGGCGTAACGGCGGAGAAGCATGATTCCTTTATCGGAAGTCCGGACAGCTCCGGAAAGATCATCATGGATCTTTCGGGAAAGGAACTGATCAAGGGAGAAACAGACGGTTCCTCCTTCCCCTCCGGCGGCCTTCGGGCAACCTTCGAGGCCCGCGGCTATACCGCATGGGACTGTACCTCTCCGGCCTTCTTAAAGAAGGACGCGACCGGCGTGACCTTATGCATCCCCACGGCGTTCTGCTCCTACCGGGGCGAGGCGCTGGACAAAAAGACGCCCCTTCTTAGATCCATGGAAGCCATCGACAAGCAGGCGGTGCGGATCTTCCATCTGTTTGGAAACACGGCCGTAAAGCGGGTGATCCCGTCCGTAGGGCCGGAGCAGGAGTATTTCCTGGTGGATAAGGAGAAATATCTCCAGAGAAAGGATCTGATCTATACCGGCCGCACGCTGTTCGGCGCGATGCCGCCCAAGGGCCAGGAGATGGACGACCATTACTACGGTGCAATCCGCGAGCGGATCGGATCGTTCATGAAGGAGCTGAACGAGGAATTATGGAAGCTGGGCGTAACGGCGAAGACCCAGCACAACGAGGTGGCTCCCGCCCAGCACGAGCTGGCGACCATCTACGCCAAGGCGAATCTGGCGGTGGACCATAACCAGCTGGTGATGGAGACGATGAAAAAGGTTGCCAGCCGCCACGGCCTTGCCTGCCTGCTTCATGAAAAGCCGTTCCAGGGAGTCAACGGCTCCGGAAAACATAACAACTGGTCCTTGACCTCGGATACGGGCGTCAACATGCTGGATCCGGGAATCACACCCCATGAAAACGTCCAGTTCCTGCTGGTGCTGGCCTGCACCATGAAGGCGGTGGATATCCATGCGGATCTTCTGCGCCAGTCCGCCGCGGTTCCCGGGAACGATCTCCGTCTGGGCGCCCAGGAGGCTCCGCCCGCGATCATTTCCATCTTTGTCGGCGAGCAGCTGGAGGATGTGATCGATCAGCTTTGCAGCACCGGCTCCGCGACCCACTCCATTACCGGCGGAACCTTTAAGACCGGCGTGACGACGCTTCCGGATTTTGATAAGGACGCCACGGACCGGAACCGGACTTCGCCCTTCGCCTTTACCGGAAACAAGTTTGAGTTCCGTATGGTGGGCTCTTCCGATTCGGTTTCCTCCGCCAATGTGGTGTTAAATACGATCGTGGCCGAAGCCTTTAAGGAAGCGGCTGACGAGCTGGAAAAGGCCGAGGACTTCGATATGGCGGTCCATAATATGATCAAAAAGCTCTTCATGGAGCATCGGCGGATCATCTTCAACGGCAACGGCTATACGGAGGAATGGGTAAAGGAAGCGGAGCGCCGCGGACTTCCCAATCTGAAATGCATGGTGGATGCGATCCCGGCCCTGGTAACAGAAAAGGCGATCAAGCTTTTCGGCGACTTCGGCGTTTATACGAGAGCCGAGCTGGAGGCGCGGGCGGAAATCGAATATGAATCCTATGCGAAATCGGTAAATGTAGAAGCGAAAACCATGATCGATATGGCCGGAAAACAGATCATTCCGGCGGTGATCAAATATACGACGGTTCTGGCCCAGTCCTTAAGCGCGGTGCAGGCGGCCTGCCCCGACGCCGACGTCAGTGTCCAGACGGAGCTGCTTTTAGAGACCTCCGACCTGCTTTCCGATATGAAGACGGCGCTTTCGGATCTGCAGTCCTCGGTGGAGGAATGCTCCCAGATCAGAAATATGGAAGCCAAGGCCCATGCGTATCATGATGAGATCGTCCCGGTAATGGACCGGCTCCGTGCCGCCGCCGATCAGCTGGAAATGCTTGTGGATAAGGAATACTGGCCCATGCCCAGCTATGGAGATCTGATCTTCGAGGTATAAAGACGGAACTTGAAAATCGAGTTTGAAAAATAGAAAAGGCCTGCGGAAATGAACTCTCGTTTCCGCAGGCCTTTTTAGCAATTGGTCTTGGTCAATTTTGATCTTGGCAATTAAAAATGAAATCTACGATGGGCCGTCCCGCTCGTATTCCTGGAGGCCGTCATAAGAGGAGTTTCCCGGATTCTGAGTTCCATAGGAGTTCCCGTAGGAGTTTCCCGAAGAGCTTCCAGGGGCTCCCGTGCTGTAGTTAGGAAGAGAACCGGACGTTTGATTCTGGGAATACCCGGGGCCGTAAGCCGCGCCGTAGGAGGTGTTCCCCGGATACGCCGTGTTCCCCGCATTTCCCGGATAGGCCGTATTGCCGGTGTTTCCCGGGTAGGAGGTGCTGCCGGTGTTGGTGTTTCCGGGGCCGGCTGTCATTCCCGCCTGCATCCCGTTCTGCCCGTAGTAACCGGAATTTCCCGACATTCCCGTATTTCCAGGCGTCATCGAGATTCCCGGAGCCGTATTGCCGGTGGTGATGTTTCCGGTTCCGGCAGTTCCGGAAGGCGAGGTGTAAACGCTTCCGGCCGCTCCTCCGTCGATCATGGAGGATTCATTTAAGCAGACGCCGTCCTGATTAAAGGTATAGTTGACGTTGTTGATCACATAGGAGCCGTTGGCGACCATCTTGCCGTCCGCCGGATTCAGATAATAATACTTCCCGTCGATCAAAAGCCACCCGGTTATCATATGGCCGGACTGGTTAAAATAATACCAGGAGCCGTTGATCTGCTTCCAGCCCACCGCCATCTTTCCGGAGGAGGGATCCATATAGTACCAGTTGGTCCCGTCGCTCTGCCATCCCGTTACCATTTTTCCGTCGGTATTTAAGTAGTAGTACCGTCCGTCCACCTGGATCCATCCGGTCATCATCCGTCCATCCGTCCCGAAATAGTACCAGGAGCCGTCGATCTGCTCCCACTTTGTCGCCAGCCCGCCTTCGGGATCAAAGTAATAAAGAAGATTGTCGATGGTCTGCCATCCGGTAACCATGGTGCCGTCGGTGCGGAAGAAGTAGCGTTCTCCGTCGATATCCGCCCAGCCGCGCACCAGCCGTCCGTCGGTGTTGAAGTAGTAGTAGGCGCCGTCCATCAGCCGCCATCCGGTGACCATGGAGCCGTCGCCCCGCAGATAGTAATAGTCGGTTCCGATCCGAAGCCATCCGGTGACCATCGCGCCGTTTAACAGATAGTACCATTTATTATCCACGTTCAGCCATTCCGTCGCCATGGTGCCGTCCTGCTTTAAATAGTACCAGGTGTTGTCGATCTGCACCCATCCGGTCTGCATCTGCCCGGTGGAGGGGAGCAGGTAGTAATATTGGTTGTTTAGCAAAAGCCAGCCCTTATACTGGGTGCCGTCCTGGTTCTGGTAATACCAGCTCTGGCCGTCGTTGACCCAGCCCGTCTGCTTGACATAGTTTTTATAGTAATACCAGTTTCCGCCGATGAGCCGCCAGCGGTTGGCCGGAAGCTTGTCCGTAAAGTCCTTGAGGCTGAAATTGATATCCACGGCCCCGGTGATGCCGTTTACCTGTCCCTGGTTGGTAGCCTGCCACATGGCCGCGTTCTGGTAGGCCGGTTTGGCGTTGAACCGGGCGACCCAGACGTCGTAGTGAACCTTGGACATATCGATCTTGTTGGTAAGCCAATAGTCGTTGGTGTAGATCATCGGATAATAACCGGCGTTTTCAATTTTCCGGCAGAAGGCGTTAATCACGTCGGCCAGCGCGGAGGGCGTTAACGCGCTCATTTGCTCTGACTCCACATCTAAAACCACCGGGTAGGAAATGGGGTAGTCCTTGATGAGATTCAGGACAAAATCGGCTTCCTGCTCCGCCATGGCCGTTGTCGTAGCGTAGGAATAAAGATAGGCGCCGACCCGGATCCCCGCGTTATAAGCGCCCAGGGCGTAGGAGCCGAAGGAAGGATCCGCCGTATTGTTGTAACGGCAGCCGAGCATTACAAAGGAAATATCATCCGCGGCCACCGCATTCCAGTTGATATTTTGCTGCCGGCTGGAAACGTCGATTCCCCGGGCGGTAATTCCGGTCAGCACCGAACCGTCGCTGCCGACATAGGAACCGGTTCCATTCCGCTCCCAGGCGTCTGCCAGCGCGGGAACGGCAGGCTGCAGGGCCGAAAGCGCCGCCGCCAGCCCCAGCGTAAGGAGAAACAGTCGTTTTTTATGCAGCATGGAAAGTATCCCCCTTTTTCTCGATTTGTACTTATTGCTATTATCATATCACAAAAATGTACAATAGTCTTGAACTTTTTTTTACAAATTCGTCGAATTGCTGATTACTTTTTTGCATTTAAAAGAGTACAATATCCCTCATACAGCTGGATAAGTGACATCTAGGAAAGAAGGTGAGTTTATGAGTGATCTGGCGGATAAGCTTTTGGAGGAATTAAACTGTAAAACCGTATTTACGATCCACACAGGCTTCGGGGATATTGGCATCGCGGAATCGGTCGTCATTACCTGGGTGATCATGGCGGCGGTCTTTGCGGTTTCTTTTTTTCTGGGCCGGAATCTAAAGGTGCGGGGCGGCGGAAAGCGGCAGACCGTGGCCGAGACCATCGTGGTCAGCCTGGATAAGCTGATCGGAGGCATGACCGGCGAGGAAGGAAAGGCGTATATTCCCTATTTGTCCAGCGTGCTGATCTTTATCGGCATCGCAAACGTGATCGGCCTGATAGGAATGAAGCCGCCGACGAAGGATCTGAACGTGACGGCCGGACTGGCGGTCATGAGCATTATCCTGATCGAAGGCGCGGGGATCCGCAAAAAAGGCGTCAAGGGATGGCTGAAAAGCTTTACGCAGCCCATCGCCATTATGCTGCCGATCAACCTGATGGAGGTGGTGATCCGGCCGCTGGCGCTTTGCATGCGTCTATTCGGAAACGTGCTGGGAGCGTTTATCATCATGGAATTGATCAAGGTTCTGCTTCCGGTGGCGCTGCCGGTGCCCTTCAGCTTTTACTTTGATATTTTTGACGGCCTGATCCAGGCCTACGTATTTGTATTCCTTACCTCCCTCTTTATCAAAGAGGCGATCGAGTAGGGAGCGGCCGCCGCAAAAGCGGCGGAAGGAATCGCAGAGAAAGAAAAAAGAAGAAAGAGAAAAAAGACAGCCGCGGCAGGCGGCGGAACGGAGGAAATTATGAGTTTAACAGCGATCGGAGCGGGAATTGCGGCATTGGCCTGTATCGGAGGCGGAATTGGAATCGGAATCGCGACGGGAAAAGCGGCCGAGGCAGTGGCAAGACAGCCGGAGGCGGAAAGCAAGATCACAAAGACCCTGCTTTTGGGCGGCGCCCTGGCAGAGGGAACGGCGATCTTCGGACTGGTTGTGGCGATCCTGATCATCTTCTTCCTTCAGTAACCGGTCCTTCGGCAGTCGGCTGGAAATCATCCCGCAAACGGGAGGCTGCCGGCCGAGGCGGTATCTGGAAGGAGGAAGCGCCGAAGCCGCGGTATCGAGGACGGCGCGGCATAAGGAAGAAAGGATGCGAAACCATGTTAAGACTTGATTTGAATCTGGTATGGACGATCATCAACATGCTGATCATCTATGCCATTTACCGGAAGTTTTTATATCAGCCGGTCCATAAGGTGCTGGACGCCAGGCAGGCGGAGATCGATAAGCAGTACGCGGACGCGGAAACGGCCCGGCAGTCGGCGGAGCAGCTTAAGGAGCAGGCCCAGGCGGAAATGACGGAAATCAGCCGGAAAAAGGCGGATATGCTGGGAGAAGCCAGACAGAAGGCGGGGGAGGAGTACGACCGCCTGATGAAGCAGGCGAAGGAACAGGCGGAACAGATCGTAACGGATGCCAGAGCCCGGTCCAAGTGGGAGCAGGATAAGCAGATGGAGGAGGCGAAGCGGCAGATCGCCGATCTGGTCATGGCCGCGACGGCGAAGCTGGTGGCCGATAAAACCGGCGAGGAAGAGGATCGGAAGCTGTACCAGCAGTTTCTTACAAAAACAGGCGGAATGGAGAGATAAGTGTGATTAAGAAAGCATTGGATTATGCGGAGCGGATGCATGAGTTAAAAATCGCTCCGGACACGGTGTCCCAGGCCAATGATATTTTCCTCGCGGTGCCTCAGGTCAGACTGGATTTTGAGAATCCGTCCGTGCCGCTAACCGCCAAGCACCGTGTAATTGAAAAGGTCTTTCCGGAAAAAATCCGGGATTTTTTAAAGGTACTCTGCGACAATGACGATGTGGAGCTGTGGGATCAGATCTTGGAAGCCTACGGCGGGGATTCCAAAAAGGACGGGGCCTTAAAGGCGGTGCTTTCCTATGTGACTCCGCCCAGCGAAGAGGAGCTCGCCGGGATCCGCAATTACGTCGCCAAACGGTACGGCCGGGACGACGTTGACCTTGTGACGCGGCAGGATCCCTCTTTAGGGAGCGGCTTTACGATCCAAATCGGGAACGATGTGATCGACTGGAGCGCCAACGGAAGGATCCGGCAGATCCAGGAAAAAATCAGAGAGGATCAAAAGAAATTTTCCTTAAGCGGGGAGAATATTATTTCCATTCTCCGCAGCGAGATCGAAGAATTTGATCTGACTGCCAAAGAGATGGAAGTGGGTACCGTTACCTGGGTGGGCGACGGGATCGCCAATATTGACGGAATCGACCATGCGGTCTACGGGGAAATCGTCCTTTTTGACTGCGGGGTCAAGGGAATGGTGCAGGATATCCGCCGGGATGAGATCGGCTGTATCCTGTTCGGCCGGGACACGGAGATCCGCGAGGGCTCCCGGGTGGTGAGGACCGGAAAACGTGCCGGAGTCCCGGTGGGAGACGGGTTTAAGGGCCGGGTCATCGACGCCCTGGGCGCGCCCATCGACGGGGCCGGCCCGATCAAGGAGGACGGCTACCGTCCGGTGGAGGAACCGGCGCCGTCCATCGTGGACCGCCAGTCGGTGAGCGAACCCCTGGAAACCGGGATCTTGTCCATCGATTCCATGTTCCCCATCGGCCGCGGCCAGAGAGAGCTGATCATCGGCGACCGCCAGACGGGAAAGACCTCCATCGCCCTGGATACGATCTTAAACCAAAAGGGAAAAGACGTGATCTGTATCTACGTGGCCATCGGCCAGAAAGCCTCCACGGTGGCAAAACTGGTAAGCACCTTAAAGAAGCATCAGGCCATGGACTATACGGTGGTCTTATCGGCGACGGCCAGCGACCCGGCGCCCTTGCAGTATATCGCGCCGTATTCCGGAACGGCGCTGGCGGAATATTTTATGCATCAGGGCAAGGATGTCCTGATCGTCTATGACGATCTTTCCAAGCATGCGGTCGCCTACCGGGCGCTGTCGCTTTTGTTGGAGCGGTCGCCGGGCCGGGAGGCTTATCCCGGAGACGTCTTTTACCTGCACTCCCGGCTGTTGGAGCGGTCGGCGAGACTAAGCGATGAAAAGGGCGGCGGCTCGATCACGGCGCTTCCGATCATCGAGACCCAGGCCGGAGACGTTTCTGCGTATATTCCCACCAACGTGATCTCCATCACCGACGGCCAGATCTTCCTGGAAAGCGATCTGTTCTTTGAGGGAATGCGGCCGGCGGTCAACGTGGGCCTGTCCGTGTCCCGTGTGGGCGGCGCGGCCCAGACCAAGGCCATGAAAAAGGCGGCGGGAAGCATCCGGATCGATCTGGCCCAGTACCGAGAAATGGAGGTCTTTACCCAGTTTTCCTCGGATCTGGACAGCGCGACGAAGGAACAGCTGGCCCATGGCCGGGCGTTGATGGAGCTTTTAAAGCAGCCGCTGGAGCATCCCCTCTCCATGGCGGAGCAGGTCATTACCCTCTGCGCCGCCAACGGAAGAATGTTCATCGATCTTCCGGCGGAGCAGGTGAAGGAATTTCAGATGAAGCTTTTGGAATATATGAAGACGGAGCATCCGGAACTCATCCGCGTGATCGAAATGAACCAGACGCTGGATCCGGAGCTGAACGGCCAGATTCTGGACGCCGTAAAGGAGTTTAAGAGCACGTACCAGCAGTAGGAGAGGAGGAAGAAATCATGGCGAACGCAAGAGAAATTCAGAACCGGATGAAAAGCATCCAGGATACGCTAAAGATTACCAATGCCATGTATATGATCTCCTCGACGAAGCTGCAGAAGGCGAAGAAAAGCCTGGCCCAGACGGAGAACTATTTCTTTACGCTGCAGAACATGATCTCCCGGATCCTCCGGCATCTGCCGGAAAACAATCAGCTGGATACCAACCCTTACTTTGATATCCGGGAGAAGAAAGCGGAGAAGGACCGGGTCCGCGGATACATTGTGGTAACGGCGGATAAGGGCCTGGCCGGCGCTTACAATCATAATGTCTTAAAGCTGGCCGAGGAACAGATGGAGGGAAGCGGGCAGTATAAGCTGTTTGTGGTGGGCGAGCTGGGACGGCAGTTTTTTGCCGCCCACGGCGTCCCCTTGGAAAAGCACTTCCATTATACGGCACAGAACCCGACGCTCCACCGGGCCCGGATCATCAGCGAAACCGTGATCAGCCAGTTCTTAGAGGGCCAGCTGGACGAGGTCTATCTGATCTATACGGCCATGAAAAACAGCATGACGACGGAGCCCAGGATGATGCAGCTTCTGCCGATGGTGCGGGAAACCTGTCTGTCCCGGGCGGCGGTGGTCTCCGGGATTTTCCAGGAGGAATTTGTCCTGGAGCCAAGCCCGCGGGCGGTACTGAACAACATCATTCCGGATACGATCATGGGCTATATTTACGGGGCGCTGGTGGAATCCTTCTGCAGTGAGCAGAACGCCAGGATGATGGCGATGGAAGCGGCCAATAAAAGCGGGGCGGATATGCTCCATAACCTTTCGGTTCAATATAACCGCGTCCGCCAGGCCCAGATCACCCAGGAGATCACGGAGGTGATCGCCGGAGCAAAGGCGCAGAAACGAAAGAAGAAGCAGAAAGCAGGAAAGGAGGCCTGACGGAAATGAAGAAAGGAAGAATCGTACAGGTCATGGGGCCTGTCGTAGACGTGGAATTTGAAAACGGCGGCCTTCCCTATATAAAAGAAGCGCTGGAGGTCATGAACGGAGGAACCCGGTGCGTGATGGAGGTGGCCCAGCATATCGGGCACAATACGGTCCGCTGCGTGATGCTGGCCTCCAGCGAGGGGCTCTGCCGCGATATGGAGGTAACCGCCACGGGAACGGGAATCCAGGTCCCGGTGGGAAAAAAGACGCTGGGACGGCTGTTTAATGTCCTGGGAGAAACCATCGACGGAGGCGAAAGCTTAAAAGCGGAGCCCCACTGGCCGATCCACCGGGAGCCCCCGACCTTTGAGGAGCAGAGCCCGGTGGTGGAGATGCTGGAGACGGGAATCAAGGTCATCGACCTTTTAGCGCCCTATGCCAAGGGCGGAAAGATCGGACTGTTCGGCGGCGCGGGCGTAGGGAAAACGGTGCTGATCCAGGAGCTGATCCGCAACGTGGCCGCGGAGCACGGCGGCTATTCGATTTTTACCGGCGTCGGCGAGCGGTCCAGAGAAGGAAACGATCTGTGGACCGAGATGAAAGCCTCCGGTGTTTTGGAAAAGACGGCCTTAGTATTCGGGCAGATGAACGAGCCGCCGGGAGCAAGAATGCGGGTGGCGGAAACCGGCCTTACCATGGCGGAATATTTCCGCGACCAGGAGCATCAGAACGTCCTTTTATTTATCGACAATATTTTCCGTTATGTCCAGGCGGGCAGCGAGGTTTCCGCCCTTTTGGGCCGGATGCCCTCGGCCGTCGGATACCAGCCGACCCTGGCGACGGAAATGGGCGAGCTGCAGGAGCGGATCGCCTCGACGAAAAACGGCAGCGTTACCTCGGTGCAGGCCGTGTATGTCCCGGCGGATGATCTGACGGATCCGGCTCCGGCCACCACCTTCGCCCACCTGGACGCGACGACGGTTCTTTCCCGGAAAATTGTGGAGCAGGGAATCTACCCGGCAGTGGACCCGCTGGAATCCACCTCCAGAATCCTGGAGCCGGACGTTGTGGGAAAGGAGCATTATGAAACGGCGCGGGCCGTCCAGTCCATGCTTCAGAAATACAAGGAGCTTCAGGATATTATCGCGATTTTGGGAATGGAGGAGCTTTCAGAGGAGGATAAAATCACCGTTTACCGGGCCAGAAAGATCCAGAGATTTCTATCCCAGCCCTTCCATGTGGCGGAAACCTTTACCGGCGTTCCAGGAAAATACGTTTCCATTAAAGACACGATCCAGGGCTTCCAGGCCATCTTAAACGGAGAGATGGATTCGTATCCGGAGGGAGCCTTCTTTAATGTGGGAACCATCGAGGAGGCTGTGGAGAAAGCAAAGAAAATGTCGGAGGGAGCGGCTTCATGAACACGTTCAGTTTGAAGGTGATCGCCACAGACAAGGTGTTTTATGACGGGAAATGCACGGCGCTTATTATTCCGGCGCTGGACGGAGAGCGGGAGATCCTGGCGCACCATGAAAACATGGTGATCGCCACAAAAGAGGGAGAAGTCCGCTGCCGGACAGACGAAAGCTCCGACTGGAAAAAGGCGGTGGTGGGCGTCGGCTTCGTCCACATCGCCAACAACCGGGTCACGATGCTGGTGGATACGGCGGAGCGGCCGGAGGACATCGACGCGGTCCGGGCAAAGCAGGCCTACGAGCGCGCCGTGGAACAGCTGAGGCAGAAGCAGAGCATCCAAGAATATCATATGTCCCGGGCGTCCCTGGCGCGGGCCATGGCCCGGTTGAAGGAAGCCGGGAAATATGAGATCCGGTAGTCACAGCAGGCTAAGCCGCTCCGGCCCAGCCGGGGCATTCCGGCTGAGCTGGAATGCCCTGACTGGGCCGGAATATCCTGGCAGGGCTAGAATATCCTAGCCGGGGCAGAAAGTTCTGGCTGGGATTCAGATTCCCAGCATTAGGAACTCCGGGGCGGTGATGATCTTCTTATAATAATTCTTGGCGTAGCGGTACATGGTCAGCGTGTAATCGCCGAATTCCTCGCCCAGGCTGCTCTTATAGACGGCCCAGAGGCACCAGAGGAAACCGCCCAGGGCGATATAGGAATAGTAAACGAACCGCTCCTCGGCAAAGGCGCTGCGCTCCAGATAGAGGGAAAGCAGCCGGTCGGCGTCCGGTTCATTATAGTAAGAGTAGATAGCGCACATGCTGACGTCGATCAACGGGTCGCACATCCCGGCGTACTCCCAGTCGATCAGCCGCAGATCCCCGTCCGGCAGGAAAAGGAAATTATCGCAGACGCTGTCAATGTGGGAAAGCACCTTGGGCCGGTTCAGCTTATCCAGCCGGTCCATCAGCTGGTCCATGTGCCGCCGCACCTCGCCGTAATCCTCAAAGAGCCGGGATTCATACCCTTTGCAGAGTCCTTCATAAAAGCCGGTCCGTTCCCGGATATCAAATGAATGATCCACATGAGCGCCGGAGGCATGAAGCTTTCGGATCAGCCCCATGCACCGTTTCATATCGTTCCAGTCGCCGGCATTGCAGTTCCTGGCGCCTTCGTAATATTCGGAAATCTTATATCCGGTCTCCGCGTTCATGTAAACGACATGCTCGGTAATCTGCAAGTCCCGGACTGCGTCGTAGGCAGCCTTTTCCTGCTTCCGGTTAATTAAAAGCTCCGTACCCGGGCCCGGGATCCGGCAGATATAAGATTTTCCCTTGGCCTGGAAAAGGAAGGACTTATTGGTCATGCCGGCCTTTAAGCACCGCAGGCCGGTGATCTCCGATTCCGGAATATGAAGCACGCCGGCCACCAGCTCCATGGCCTGACTGTCGGAACGGTGGAGATATTTCTCATCAAAGGCCCGCAGCTCCTCCAGATTTTCAAATTCGTAAATCTGATCCTCGGGCTGACGGTTGATGTACATCTGGATTTCTGGAAGCGGCCCCAATTCTTTCAAGGCGGGAACCCGCTCCAGGGCGGCGCCGTTGATCAGATCCATCAGGGGATACTCCCAATACATCTGCTCGGTTCCCGGCGTCTCATAGTATTTCTCAAGGACCGGAAAAAAAGCATCGGAAAATTCCCGAGACAGATAGACCGGGCCGTACATCACCCAGGAATCCTTTCCGCCGATCTGCACGCCCGTTAAAAGTCCCTTCTTATTGAAATCCAAGCACCATTCCGAAGTCTCCCCTTCCATATAAGCTGCCGAATACCAGGAACCGCACTCGTAGGTATGGTACATATTATTCCGAAGCCAGTTATCAGAGGAGAGCAGGTACGTATTCTTTCCTTTAAAACAGTCCCTGGCATGATAAACGGTGGCCAGGGTATTTTTATTGTGGTACTCCGGATTATAAAGCAGCTTGACGCCGTACTTGTCGATGAGGTAATCAAACTTCTCCTTCAGATATCCGACGACGATGGTAACATCCATGATGCCGGCCTCATGGAGCTGGCGGATCTGCCGCTCGATCATCCGCTCCCCGAAAACCTCCAACAGCCCCTTGGGCGTTTCAAAGGTCAACGGAACAAAGCGGGAGCCGAAGCCCGCCGCCAGGATCACCGCGCTGTCCATCCGATATTTCTGGAGCAGCTCCACGCCCTTCTTTAAGAGCGTATAAGAAGTGCTCTCCGGATCATAAGAAAAAAGCCCGGCTTCCTGGCCCTCCCGGATCAGCCGGTTGCACGTCCCCAGGGACAGCCCCAGGGCCGCCGCCATCTCCCGCTGGGTGATTTTCCTGTTTTCATAAATATTTCTGCACAGCAATCCATAACGGTCCATAGGGTGGAACCTCCTTGATGTATAAATTTTCATTCTGATCGGATTATCATAATCCGTGTTTAGAAGCAGAATATGGGTCAAAATACCGGTTTTGCCTGGTTTAGGCTCTTAAATGTGTCATTTCATAGGCAGCAGGTATTTCAAACCGGATTTTTGCGTTCAATATTGCAGACAATATCGCAATATGTGAACATTATATCACATTATCGGGGAATTGCAAGCGGCGAAAAACTCTATATTGTACTCGTATAAATACAATATAGGTAGAAAAGCGGCGAAAAGTAAAAATTACGTAAGAAAATAAACAGAGAAAAGTTATGGTATTTCTTAAGAAATTATATTATAATGTGCCTGTATCCGAGGTACATAATATTTCCCATAAGGAAAGAATCAGGTTATAAAGTTTGCAGAATCTGCAAAATTTGTAAAAAAACTATTGATAATTTCACTTATACGAAGTATAATGGCCTCGTAATGCAATTAGGAATTTCAAAGCGTTTCAAAAAGAAAAAAGGAGAGTGCATTCATTATGAGAAAGCAGACTAAGATTGCTGCCGCTGTATCCGCAGCAGCCCTGCTGGCTTTAGGCGCTTCCATCACCTCTTTCGCTGCTTCCAGAGGAACCTGGATGCTGCAGGACGGTGAATGGTATTGCTATGACAGCCACGGAGATGTTTTCGAGAACACCTTCTGCGTCAGCAACGGCAAAGATTATTATGTAGGTGACGACGGAATGCTGGTTCGTTCTCAGTGGGTTGAGTACGACGGAGATTACTACTTCGTAAACAGCGCTGGACAGAAGATCACCAACGACTGGAGATTAACCACTCCTTATGAGGATGAGGATGCCGAGGAGCAGTGGTTCTACTTCCAGGCCTCTGGTAAGAGAGCTGAAAATAAGAAACTTACCATTAAGGGCAAAACCTATTTCTTCGACGCAGACGGCCAGATGCTGATTGGCTGGGTAGAGAAGAATGGCGATTCTTATGAGGAAGCTGGATCTGATATCACCAACGACACCAAGAGCAACTTCTACTACTGTGATGAGACTGGCGCTCGTGTCGAGTCCGAGTGGGTATGGGATTATGCACCGGATGTAGATTCCGACGAGGCTGATTCCGATGATTCCGAGCATTGGTACTGGTTAAAGAGCACCGGTAATCCTGTAACCGGAAAGCAGTCCAACGTAAGAGGACAGAGCTACATTTTTGGTGATAACGGCCGTATGTTAACTGGTTGGGTTGCGACTACCGCTACCGACAGCGATGCATATGAAGTAATCCAGGGAACGGATGACGATGAGGACGCTTACACTGCATTAAGCACCATCGCTGCAGAAAACAGAGAAGCTTATTACTGCACCTTAGACGACGGACATGTAAAGAAGAATAAGTGGATTAAACTGTGGAATCCGGAAGACGCTTACAACGAGGATGATGATGAAGATCAGTACTGGTTCTACCTTGAGAAGAACGGTAAAGTGTACATCCCGGATGCTGATGAGGTTGCCAGCCAGTCCAACGCGACAAAGTACAAATTCGAGGAAGGCAAGCTTGTAGCAGATGCTAATGTTAATGTTACCGAACACAGACTGAATGGTAAAGACTACTTCTTCAACGAGAACGGCGAGATGATTGCGAAGTTCGTTGAAATGAACGGAAATATGTACTATCTTGGCGGCTCCGATGACGGCGTTATGAAGACTGGAAGCGTAAGCATTTCGGACGATACCGATGAGACCTACAGATTCTATTTCGCGACGAAGGAATCCGAGGGCGGCAAGGGCGTTGGCTATACCGGAAACAAGAGCGGCAAGCTTTATTATGACGGTATGCTGATCACAGCTGATGATTACAGATACGAAATGGTTGAAGTAAACGGCGCATACTTTATCGTAAATCAGAGCGGTTCCATCCAGCACAGCAATACCTCTTACAAAGAGGATGGCGACACCATCATCAGAACAAGAGTTGATGAGGATGAGGATCCGGCCGGCAGCGTTAATACAGCATTTAACGACGGAAAAGACGACAGCAAGATGGAAGACAGCTTTACTTCCCTTGACGATCTTCTTGACTACGACGAAAATGTTGTAGCTGGCAATGCCGCTGATATGGTTTACGAC
>DVFQ01000058.1 GCA_018713185.1 Candidatus Copromonas avistercoris (nom. illeg.)
TTCGTGCTTTGAATCCTAAAGATATTTTTTTAAAATGCCGCAGAAATCAAAGGTGGCAAAATAGTCGGCGGGCGTCTCCGCGCGGCGGATCATCTGAACGCTTCCGTCCTCTTTTAAAAGAAGCTCCGCGCTCTTTAGCTTTCCATTGTAATTATAGCCCATCGAAAATCCATGGGCGCCCGCGTCATGGATGAACAAAAGATCGCCCATCTTGATCTCCGGCAGCATACGGTCGATGGCAAACTTATCATTATTCTCGCACAAGGAGCCTACAATATCATATTTATGATCATGGGGGGCATTTTCCTTCCCCATCACCGTAATATGATGATAAGCGCCGTACATGGCGGGCCGCATCAGGTTCACCGCGCAGGCGTCGGTTCCGATGTACTCCTTGTAGGTATGCTTTTCATGGATCGCCCTGGTAACCAGCGCTCCATAGGGAGCCAGCATAAACCGGCCCAGCTCTGTAAAGATCGCCACATCGCCCATCCCCGCCGGAACCATAACCTCTTCATAGGCCTTTCTTACGCCTTCTCCGATCACCGCAATATCGTTCGCCTCTTGATCCGGGCGGTAAGGGATCCCAATCCCGCCGGAAAGGTTAATGAAGCGAATATCAGCGCCCGTCTCCTTTTTCAAGCGGACCGCCAGCTCAAACAAAATCTTCGCCAGCAGCGGATAATATTCATTGGTAACCGTGTTGCTGGCCAGAAACGCGTGAATGCCGAAATGCTTCGCGCCCTTCTTCTGAAGGATTTTATACGCCTCAAACATCTGCTCTTCGGTCATTCCGTACTTGGCGTCCCCAGGATTATCCATGATGTCGTTGGAAATCTTAAACAATCCGCCCGGATTGAACCGGCAGCAGATGGTTTCCGGGATCGCGCCCAGCGCCTTCTCTACCCACTCGATATGGGTAATATCATCCAGATTAATGATCGCGCCCAGATCGCCCGCCAGCTTAAACTCTTCGATGGGGGTATCGTTGGATGAAAACATGATCTCATGCCCGGAGAATCCGCAGGCATCCGACATCATAAGCTCTGTCTGGGAAGAACAGTCCGTGCCGCAGCCCATCTCCTTCAAAATCTTTAAAATAAACGGATTCGGCGTTGCCTTAACCGCGAAATACTCTTTAAATCCGGGATTCCATGCAAACGCTTCCTTCAGCTTCCTCGCGTTTTCGCGGATTCCCTTTTCGTCATAAAGATAAAACGGCGTCGGATACGTTTTTGCGATTTCCTCCAGCTGTTCCTTTGTTGCGAACGGTTTCTTTTCCATTTTATCCATGTCCTCCTTCATACGTACTGTCATACAATGCTGTATTCTATTTCATTATGCGATATGGCCGCACGGCGTTTTCAATCCGGCGCCTTAAGCTCCCACATTGACCACCCGCATAATGTTGGTCGCCGTCGCCGGTTCATACTTCCTGGCGCTGTTTAATACGCCGGCCGTCACGATCGCCAGATCGCCTTCCGTTAAAATTCCCTTCTCCTTTAACAGCTCGATGCTGTGGAGAACCAGATCGTCGGTGGAATCCTCCCGTCTTGCCTGGAACGGCCTAACGCCCCAATACAGCTGCATTTTCCGGACTGCCGACAGGCTGGGGGACATTCCCACCAGCATCGTCTTGGGATGCCATTTGGAAAGCATTCTAGCTGTGTAGCCGCTGATGCTGGGCGCGATGATCACCTTGGCTCCCAGGGCTCTCGCCGTTGTAACCGACGAATAGCAAACCGCGTTGGAAATGCTGTGACTGTTGTCGTCCGATACCACCCGGCGCTTAAAAAAGCTGTCGTCCAGATGGGACTCGGTTTCTTCTATGATATGGACCATCATCTTCAGCGCTTCCACCGGATACTTTCCGTTGGCCGTCTCTCCCGAAAGCATAACCACATCTGTGCCGTCATATACGGCGTTGGCCACATCCGTTACTTCCGCTCTGGTGGGGCGGGGATTCCGGATCATGGAATCCAGCATCTGGGTTGCCGTAATGACCACCTTACAGGCCTCGCTGCATTTCTGGATCATGGTTTTCTGGAGATAGGGCAGCCGCTCCGGCGAAATTTCAACGCCCAGATCCCCTCTGGCAACCATGATCCCATCGCTGGCTTCGATAATCTCGTCCAGATTCTCCAAGCCCTCCGCATTTTCAATTTTCGCAATGATCCCCATGGAAGAGCCGGCTGAATTTAAGATTTCCCGGATCTCCCGGATCGCGTCCGCGGACCGTACAAAGGACGCCGCAATATAATCAAATCCCAGCTCGATCCCGAACCGGATATCCTCTTTGTCTTTATCTGTGAGGGCCGGAAGCTTGATCTTTACATTGGGGACATTGACGCCCTTCCGCTCTCCCAGCTCGCCGCCGTTGATGATCCGGCAGTAGATCCGTTCCTTCTCAACCCGCTCCACCGAAAGCTCGATCAAGCCGTCGTCGATCAGGATCACGTTGCCCGCTGCAACGTCCTCATGGAGGCCGCTGTAGTTAATATGGATCATCCGTTCGTCCCCGGCGATCTCTTCCGTCGTCAGGATGATCTCATTTCCCGCCGTCAGGGTAATCTTTTTCCCGTCCTTTAATGTGCCAGTGCGGATCTCCGGACCCTTGGTATCAAGAAGCGCCGCCACCGGAATTCCTTCCTCCTCAGCCACTTCCCTCAAAAGCCGGAACCGTTTCTTATGCTCCCCATGATCTCCATGGGAAAAGTTAAAGCGCGCCACATCCATTCCATTTACCACAAGCTGCCTCATGACCGCTTCATCGTCAGCGTTGGGACCTAATGTGCAGATAATTTTTGTTTTCTTCATCCCGAATATCCTCCTGATCTTGGAAAAACAATGCCCTCCTCTACTTACGGCTGAAATTCCCCTGGCCGTTTTCCGCCTGCCTTGGATCCATTCCGCCGCGGGTAACATGCTGATGAGTATAAAGATGATCCTGGCAGTATTCGTAATCGCCCTCGCATTTCGAGCAATAGCGGAATACCAGATTGGGATCATCCGCATCGGTGCGGCCGCATACCGCGCAGCGATGGCGCCAGCCCTGCTTCGGCGGCTGGGACGCTTCCCGCATCTGGGCGTGGAACTGCTGTTTGCGCCGGATCTCCTTAGGATTATATTTCCCACCTCTTGTCATCAGGAAATAGACCAGGAAGTTCAAAAGCGACATGATGATCGCAATGCGGTCCGCCATGCCTCCGAACATCAGACCGTAGAGGAAATACGCTCCGTCAAAAATCGCCAGCCATTTCGCCTTGATCGGAATCGCGAAAAACAGATAGAACTGCATATCCGGGAACGTGGCCGCGAAAGCGAAAAACAGAGAGAAATTCAAGTAATCCGTTGTCAGCAGATATACATTCCCGGTCAGCAGATAAATCAGCAGCGCCGCCAGCACGTGGCCTAAAATTCCCATGAAGAAATATACGTTGAACCGGAAAGTTCCCCAAACCCGTTCCAGCGTAATCCCCAGATTATAATACAGGTAGATCGCCAGCAGATTAAAAAACAGGCTGGAGGACGGCGGCCAGATCATAAACGTAATGATCCGCCAGATCTGTCCCCGCAGGATCGCGCTGGCATCCAGCATTAAATATTGGATATAAAACATGGGAGCAAACATCTGGACAAACATGCCAATCGCATACAGAATGACCACATAATACATTAAATTTGGAATGGCATATTTCCCCAATTTCCGCTCCAGACGGTTCAGCAGATTCATTTATTGTTTCCTTTCCTGAATTTATCCCTTCAGCGGGGCAAGCATGACGCCGCCGCTCTCTTTTCTCCCGGACGGCGTCTTCCGGCACGCCCTTCGGTCCTGCCGGAAGCTTCGGTTTTCCAACCGATGGTCAAACCCCCGCAAAGCTCTCCTTTCATGCAAGCATGACGGAGAGCTTTCCGAGGCTTTGACCGCCGTCCTGGATTATTACGTTGGTATTATAATTCCCGGTGGTTTCATTTGTCAAATCTTTTGCGTTGAATTTTGTGTGACAAAATTGCGGCGAAATTGTATGCACCGTATCCCCAAAAAGCACCGGCAGCCTGCACCGCATCTTCGCGGTACCCGGCTGCCGTTCATGTCCCCGATCATAAATTGATACTTCTTCGTTATTTCCGTTAATGCCTTTTCGCTATTTCCAAAAATTTTTCTTGGCTCAGTCCGGAGCGTTTTACCGCAGTCTCCAGCGGCAAAAGCCCATCCAGCACCAAATGATACAATTCCTTTACCTGTCCCTCCTTTCGGCCTTCTCTGCGGCCTTCTTTTCGTCCCTTCTCAATATTCTCCTGATCCCGCATCAGCAATGTCATGTATTCACGCCTCCATTCCCGATTTCTCTTCGCTTCTTTTACCGCCTCATCCAGCTTTTTAACAAACGGATCTTCTGAAACGCAGCCTGCCGCGTAATTCAAAAACGCGGTTAGTTCCTTGCTGACATCTTCCATCTGACTGTCCGCGTTTAGGAAAATAGTTGTTCGTTCTTCTCCCAGCCAGATCGTTCTGTCCTCGCGGCACACGGTTTCAAAGGTATATTTATGCCTTCCTGCGCCGAACATATCCGCCAAGCAGATAAAAATCACAAAGCTCGGTTTCAGTTTCGCATACGGCTGCGCTTCGGCAGCTCTTTTGTCACCGTCATCTGCATTTCAATATCGAAAACTCGATCTTTATCATCTTTTGTATAGACGTCCAGGCGGACGCTCCTGGCATCTGCGTCTGGTTTTATCTCTTTTTGAAGTTCCGGATACTCCACGCGGCCGATCGCATCCCAATTTACTTTGATCCTCTCCATTCGCACGCTCCTTCAGTAAATTTGGATTTTTGCATATTCCGACGTCTCTCCTCCTTGATTATATCAAAATTCTCCGGCGCCATCAAGCCGCCGCGGTTCTTCATGGCATCGCAATCCTTTTCTGCCAATTTTTCACAAAAACTTTACATAATTTTAACCATTTTCTCCATCCCTACCCTCTGGATATCAATTGTGTTTCAAAAAAAGTTATGTTATAATCAGGGATGCTCAAGTAGTTCCGCACAAAGATTTGCCGGCGTTCCGCAAAAAGGATCTGCGCCGGCTTTTGGATATCACAAAGGAGGTAAGGGGAAACTTCCCCGTCCGCATGAATCAATGCTATCGTCTTGGAATCGATATCGGTTCCACTACTGTTAAAGTTGCTGTCATCGACGACTGCGGCAAGCTGTTATTTGCAGATTACGAGCGGCATTATGCCAACATACAGGAAACGCTTGCTTCCCTTTTAAAAAAATGCAGGGAGCAGCTGGGCGAGGTTTCGCTTCGCCCCAGCATCACCGGATCCGGAGGACTGACTCTGTCCGGTCATTTACATATTCCTTTTATCCAGGAAGTCGTGGCTGTGGCCACCGCGCTCCAGGACTTTGCGCCTCAGACTGATGTCGCAATCGAGCTGGGCGGCGAGGACGCGAAAATCATTTACTTTACCGGCGGCATCGACCAGCGCATGAACGGGATCTGCGCCGGAGGCACCGGTTCCTTTATCGACCAGATGGCGGCCTTGCTTCAGACAGACGCCATGGGCCTCAATGAATACGCGAAAAATTATAAGGCCATCTATCCCATCGCCGCCCGCTGCGGCGTATTCGCCAAGTCCGACATCCAGCCGTTGATCAATGAAGGGGCGACCCGCGAGGATCTGGCGGCTTCCATTTTTCAAGCGGTCGTAAACCAGACCATCAGCGGCTTGGCCTGCGGCAAGCCGATCCGCGGCAATGTAGCTTTCCTGGGCGGACCGCTCCATTTCCTCTCTGAGCTGAGGACCGCTTTTATCCGTACCTTAAATTTAAGCGGGGAGCAGATCATTGCTCCGGATCACTCCCATTTGTTCGCGGCCGTAGGCGCCGCCATGAACTCCAAGGAAGAGCCGGTCATGGAACTGGGCAAACTGATTTCCGACCTTTCCGGCGGCATCAAGATGGAGTTTGAGGTTAAGCGGATGGAACCGCTGTTTAAGGATGAAGCGGATTACGCGGAATTTGTAAAACGCCATGATCAATATAAGGTAAAGCGCGGCGATCTCTCTTCCTATAAAGGAAACTGCTTTTTAGGGATCGACGCCGGCTCCACCACGACCAAAGTGGCTTTGGTCGGCGAGGACGGCTCCCTTCTTTACCATTTTTACAGTAATAACAACGGCAGCCCGCTGGCTACGGCGATTTCCTCCATGAAGGAAATCAAATCCCTGCTGCCAAAGGAGGCTAAGATTGCCCGTTCCTGCTCCACCGGCTATGGAGAAGCGCTCTTAAAAGCGGCCTTCCTTCTGGATGAGGGCGAAGTGGAGACTATTTCCCACTATTACGCCGCCGCCTTCTTCGATCCCGATGTGGACTGTATTCTGGATATCGGCGGACAGGATATGAAATGTATCCGTATCAAAGACGGCACCGTGGACAGCGTTCAGTTAAACGAAGCCTGCTCCTCCGGATGCGGTTCTTTTATCGAAACCTTCGCCAATTCCTTAAACTACAGCGTCCAGGATTTCGCGAAGGCCGCGCTGTTTGCGAAAAATCCCATCGATCTGGGAACCCGGTGTACGGTTTTCATGAATTCCAACGTAAAGCAGGCGCAGAAAGAGGGCGCTTCTGTCGCGGATATTTCTGCCGGTCTTGCTTACTCTGTGATCAAAAACGCGCTGTTTAAGGTCATCAAGATTACTTCCGCTGCCGATTTGGGAAAAAATGTGGTAGTCCAGGGCGGAACCTTCTATAATGACGCGGTTTTAAGAAGCTTTGAAAAAATCTCCGGAGGAAACGCGATCCGTCCGGATATCGCCGGGATCATGGGCGCCTTCGGCGCGGCCCTGATCGCAAGGGAACGGTATCAGAGCCATCCGCAGGAAACCTCCATGCTTTCTCTGGATAAGATCATCGGCCTTACCTACACGACCTCCATGAGCCGCTGCCGCGGCTGCATCAACCACTGCGTTCTTACCATCAACCGCTTCGAGGGCGGCCGTCAGTATATTTCCGGCAACCGCTGCGAGCGGGGATTGGGCGTGGAAAAGGCAAAACGGGATATTCCCAACCTTTATACCTATAAATACCACAGGCTCTTTGATTATGAACCCTTATCCGCCGATCTGGCAATGCGCGGCACCGTCGGGATCCCCCGGGTGCTGAACATGTACGAAAACTTCCCCTTCTGGGCCGTTTTCTTTAAAGAGCTGGGCTTTCGGGTTGTTTTATCCCCCCAGTCCAACCGCCAGATTTATGAGCTGGGAATTGAAACGATCCCCAGCGAGTCGGAATGCTATCCGGCAAAGCTGGCCCATGGTCATGTGGAATGGCTGATCCGTCAGAATGTCCCCTTTATCTTCTATCCCTGCATTCCCTATGAGCGGAAGGAGGTGGAGGGCGCCGGAAACCATTACAACTGCCCGATCGTAACGTCCTACTCGGAAAACATCAAAAACAACATGGAGGAGCTGAGGGAAAACCGGATCCGGTTTTTAAATCCCTTCATGGCGTTTACCAGCGAAGCCGTCCTGTCAAAGCAGCTGGCCGAGGTCTTTAAAAAGGAATTTCAGATTTCCGAGTCCGAGACGAAGGCGGCGGCGAAAAAGGCATGGCAGGAGCTGGCTGCCGCAAGGCGCGATGTGGAAAAGAAGGGAGAAGAGGTCCTGGCCTGGCTGAAAGAGACCGGAAAACGCGGGATCGTTCTGGCCGGACGTCCCTACCATATCGATCCGGAGATCAACCATGGAATCGCCGATATGATCACCTCATACGGCTTCGCGGTCCTGACCGAGGATTCCGTTTCCCATCTGGCGAAGGTGGAGCGGCCGTTGATCGTAACCGACCAGTGGATGTACCACTCAAGGCTTTACGCGGCGGCGTCCTTCGTGAAAACCCAGGACAATCTGGATCTGGTTCAGCTTAACTCCTTCGGCTGCGGATTGGACGCCGTTACCACAGACCAGGTCAACGACATCCTGACCGGTTCGGGAAAGATCTATACGGTGTTAAAGATCGACGAAGTCAACAACCTGGGAGCCGCCAGGATCCGGATCCGTTCTCTGATTTCCGCCCTGCGGGTCAGAGAGGAGCGCCATTATACCAGAACCGTCGTATCCAGCGCCTATAACCGGGTCGTCTTTACCAAAGACATGAAAAAGGATTACACCCTGCTCTGCCCCCAGATGTCACCGATCCACTTCGAGCTGATCGAACCGGCGATCCGAAGCTTCGGCTACAACTTGGTGGTGCTCCAAAACGACGATAAGACGGCGGTGGATACCGGCTTAAAATACGTCAACAACGACGCCTGCTATCCCTCCCTGATCGTAATCGGTCAGATTATGGACGCGCTGCTGTCGGGAAAATATGATCTGAACAAAACGGCCGTTCTTATGAGCCAGACCGGCGGAGGCTGCCGTGCCTCCAACTACATCGGTTTTATCCGCCGCGCCCTGGAAAAGGCCGGAATGCCCCAGGTGCCGGTAATTTCCATCAACGCCAACGGCATGGAAACCAATCCCGGCTTCCGCTATACGCCGGCGATGTTGGTAAAAGCGCTGCAGGCCGTCGTTTACGGCGACGTGTTCATGCGGGTGCTGTATGCCACCCGGCCCTATGAGAAATGGGAAGGCTCCGCCAACGAGCTCCATGAAAAATGGAAAAAAATCTGCATCAAATCCCTGTCCACCCGCAATACGGGTATGATGGAATTTATGCGGAATGTAAAAGGGATCATCCGCGATTTCGATCAGCTGCCTCGAAAAGATGTTAAGAAGCCGCGGGTAGGCATTGTAGGAGAAATCCTGGTAAAATTCTCGCCCACCGCCAACAACCATATCGTGGATCTGCTGGAATCGGAGGGCGCGGAAGCCGTGATGCCGGATTTAATGGATTTTCTCCTTTACTGCTTCTATAACAGCAATTTCAAAGCGGAAAACCTGGGAACCAAGCGTTCCACGGCTTATCTCTGCAACATGGGGATCTCCCTTCTGGAATATATGCGGAAAGCCGCGAGGATCGAGCTGGAAAAGAGCCGTCATTTTACTCCTCCGTCCCGGATCAAGGAGCTGGCCGTCATGGCCAACGACTTCGTCTCCCTGGGAAACCAGACGGGCGAGGGCTGGTTCTTAACCGGAGAAATGCTGGAACTGATCCACAGCGGCGTAAACAATATCGTCTGCGTCCAGCCCTTCGGCTGCCTTCCGAACCATATCGTCGGAAAGGGAGTGATCAAAGAGCTGCGGCACCAGAATCCGAAAGCAAACATCATCGCCGTGGATTATGATCCCGGCGCCAGCGAGGTCAACCAGTTGAACCGTATCAAGCTGATGCTGGCAACGGCCTTCAAAAACCTGGAGTCCGATCCCATGCCGGTCACGTAACAATACAGAAGTGTACGCATATTAAAAATTGCGCATAAAAACCGGATACGTAAAATACAAATAAAAAAAGTTCTAAGAATACTTTGGCCGTACGCTTTCCGTATTCTCTGAACTTTTTTTATTTTCCCCGTTTCAGAATTTCTGTTTTCCCTTTCTGCCTACTCCATGCGTCCCAGCGCGCTGAAAATATAGCTCTCCACTTCTTCCACCGGGATCTCCAGCGCCACCGCCAGACCCTTCCTCTCACCGGAACGTGATCCAGCATATGCCTGACACGGCAGAATCCAACAACAGAAAAAGCAGCGAATGCTTAGGCAACCGGAGGTTATCTGCCGAAACATCTCGCTGCTTGATTTTATTCTAACACACTTTTTTCGGTGAATGTAAGGAATTTTTTTCTCTCTGTATCGTTCTTTTTTCGGTCTTTGACTTTTACCGTCTCCTATGATATAGTTACCTTGTTCGTTCTGACTTCAAAGGGCTGATCCAGCTGCTGCGGAAGAAGGCGATAGCGTAAGATCCATGCAAGGAGGTCATGATGGAAACCAGAGTCGCTTTGATTGGAATTATTGTAGAAAACTCCGATTCGGTTGAAAAAATGAATGCGCTCCTGCATGAATACGGTTCCTGGATCATTGGGCGCATGGGCGTTCCCTACCGGCAAAAGGGAATTTCCATCATCAGCGTCGTGATCGACGCGCCCATGGACAAGATCAGCAGCCTCTCCGGAAAGCTTGGAATGCTTGACGGCGTCAGTACGAAGACCATCTATTCCCGGCAGGATACGCCTGCCCCGAAAAACTGACTCTAAGAGGAGGAACCAAACAAAATGAAAAAGATCTTTCCAGTTATGCTTGCCGCGGCCTTAGGGCTTTCCCTTTTATCCGGCTGCGCTTCGTCCGGAACGGACGCCGCGTCTTCCGCCGCGGAAACAACAGCGGCAGAGACCGCCGCAGAAACGGAAGCCCCGGAAACGGAAGCCCCGGAAACCATTTCGGAATCGTCTTCGGAGGAAACCGCCGCAGAGGAACCGGACAGTGCTGAGGCTTCTGCCGAAGCAGATGCTTCTGCTGCCCCGGCAGAGGAAACCGTAGTCCGTGTCGGCGGATTAAAGGGCCCCACCACGATGGGACTGGTAAAGCTGATGCAGGATGCCGAAAACGGCGAGGCCCAGAATGCCTACGAGTTTACCATGGTAACCGCCGCCGATGAGCTGACGGCAATGGTCGCCGGCGATCAGGTGGATATCGCTCTCCTGCCGGCAAATGTGGCAAGCGTTCTCTATCATAAGACTAATCAGAACGTATCCGTGATCGACATCAACACCCTGGGCGTTCTGTATCTGGTGTCCGGAGACACCTCCATCACCTCCCTGGATCAGCTGGCCGGAAAAACGGTTTATCTGACTGGAAAAGGAACGACCCCGGACTATGTGTTCAACTATCTTCTTTCTTCCGCCGGACTGTCCGCGGAGGATGTGACTTTGGATTTCCGTTCCGAGGCCACTGAGGTCGCCGCGATCCTGGCGGAAAACCCGGAAGCCGTCGGCCTTCTTCCCCAGCCGTTCGTAACCGTCGCCCTGTCCCAGAACGACGCTCTGTCCATCATTATGGATCTGACAGAGGAATGGGACAAGCTTCAAGCGGAAGATTCCAACAGCCGTCTGGTAACCGGCGTTACCATTGTAAACAACGATTTCTTAAGCAGCCATCCGGATATGGTCGACGCATTCCTGGAAGAGCATGAAGCGTCTGCTTTATATACAGACAACCATCCGGCCGAAGCCGCCGAGCTGATCGCCGCGGCGGAGATCGTCGCCAAGGCTCCCATCGCTGAGCAGGCGCTTCCCTACTGCAATATTACCTGTATTACCGGCGAAGATATGAAAGAAGCGCTCTCCGGCTATTTGGAAGTCCTGTATGAGCAGGCCCCCGAATCCGTCGGCGGATCGCTTCCGGACGACGCGTTCTACTATATTCCGTAATTGATCCTGTTAAAAATTCGATACCGGATGCCACTGCGCCAGGCGCTTCTGGAATCCGGTATCGTTCCTTTTTATCCCCATAAGGAGTACCGCGATCTATGCCGAAAACTCACGGATGGCCAAAAAAGCTTCTGCTGATCCTGTTCTGGATCCTGATCTGGCAGATTTGTTCCATGGCGGTCAAAAGCCAAATCCTTTTGGTCGGGCCCCTGGAAACTCTGCGGTCGTTTTCTGTACAGCTTTTCCTTCCCGATTTCTGGGCCGCTCTTGGATTTTCCTTCGGCCGGATCTGCCTCGGCTTCTTCCTGGCCTTTTTTGCCGGGCTCGTCACCGGCGCCTGCGCTTACTGGAAGCCTTTGATCGGTGAGTTTTTGGATCCTCCGATCCAATTCATGAAATCCATTCCGGTGGCCTCCTTTGTGATCCTGGCCCTATTCTGGACAGGAGCGGAAAATCTTTCCATTTTCATCTCCTTCATTGTCGTTTATCCCATGATCCATGTAAATACGCTGGCCGGTCTTTTGTCGGCGGATCCGAAGCTTTTGGAAATGGCCCGCATCTTTCGGGTCCCCGTCTGGAAGCAGGCCGTCTATATTTACCGCGGCGCCCTCTATCCGTATCTGAAAAGCGCCTGCCGGACGGCATTGGGAATGGGGCTGAAGTCAGGAATCGCGGCCGAGGTCATCGGAGTTCCCGACGGTTCCATCGGCGAAGGACTCTATTTATCGAAAATCTATTTGGATACGGCGGATCTGTTTGCCTGGACGATCACGATCATCTTGATCAGCGTGATCTTTGAAAAGGGGATCCTGCTGCTCCTTTATCTGGCAGCCGGAAAGGAGGCGGAGTATGACAGCGTCAAAACTGAGAATTGATATCCGCGGACTGGAAAAGTCCTTTGGTGAAGAGCGCGTGCTGAAGGGCCTGGATCTGTCTCTTTCTTCCGGAAACTTCTATTGCCTGATGGCGCCTTCCGGAACTGGAAAAACCACTCTTCTGCGGCTCCTGATGGGCTTGGAGGCTCCGGACCGCGGGACCATGACGATCCGGCTCTCCCCCGACGGCCCCCTGCGGACCGCCGCCGTTTTCCAGGAGGACCGCCTCCTGGAGGGATATACGGCGCTCCAAAACCTCCGTTTCGCAACCGGAAACCGCTATACGGCAGAAGAGCTGACCGGTTTTATCCTAAGGCTGCTTCCGGAGGAGGCCCTAAACAAACCGGTCCGGGAATTTTCCGGCGGGATGCGCCGCCGCACCGCGATCCTCAGGGCGATCCTCGCCCCCTCGGATCTGGTCCTGATGGACGAACCCTTTACCGGGCTTGATCACGAAACAAAGCTTTCCGCCATCCGCATGATACGGGAATTTTGTGACGGAAAGCTTTTCATCGCGGCAACCCACGCCGAAGAGGATCCAAAGCTTCTCGGCGCCAAAGTCATCCAGCTTTAAAGCCGGCTTTCAAAGCCGGTCCTCATCAGACACATTTTTTACTTTAATCGTTCCTGATAAACAGCCGTCAAGGATTTTCTCACAAGGCGTTCAAACAGCGGGGCCACCCGGTCGGCTGTTTCCTGGACCTCTTTATGGCTTAACGGCTGAGGCAGGATCCCGCTGGCCATGTTGGTGACGCAGGAAATCCCGCAGACATCCATACCCATATGGTTGGCCACGATGGCTTCGCAGACCGTGCTCATGCCCACCGCGTCCGCCCCCAGAAGCCGGGCCATGCGGATTTCCGCCGGCGTCTCGTAGGCCGGGCCGGTAAACTGGATATAAACGCCCTCCTGGAGCGGAATTCCTTCCTCCTTCGCGATTCGTTTGATGATCTCCCGGATCTCCTTCTTATAAACATCGCTCATATCCGGAAATCTGGGCCCCAGCTTTTCGTCATTGGCTCCGATCAGGGGAGACGGAATAAAGCTGCTGATATGGTCCGAGATCAGCATAAAATCTCCCGCGCGGTATTTCTCGTTGATTCCCCCCGAAGCATTGGTAAGGAAAAGAAGCTTTGCCCCCAGAAGCCGCATCAGGCGAATGGGCAGCGTAACCTCCTCCATGGAATATCCTTCATAATAGTGGACTCTGCCCTGCATGATCACCATCGGGACCTCGTCCACATATCCGAAAATAAACCGTCCTTTATGGCCCGGGACCGTCGATACCGGGAACCCCTCGATCGCATGGTAATCCAGGGTTTCCTCAATCTGAACCGTATCCGCAAAATTCCCCAGTCCCGATCCCAGTATCAGCGCCGCCTTGGGCTGAAACGTGATCTGCTTTCTGACGTTTTCGTAGATTCTCTCAAGCTCCATTCCCATCTTTCCTCTTCCTTTCCCGATCCCCTTTGTTCCTGAACTCTAACTTCATAAACTCTAACGTCGCTTTCTTCGGTACCATGATTATACCATCCGGCGGAAATTTTTTCCATTGATTTCCTGGAAAACACCTGCGCTCAAAACACCTGCGCCTGCATCTCCGGGAGAAACGCCTGCACCGTGCGTATCCCGTCCCCCCGGCGGCCTTTAGGCCAGGATCCCCAGGTGCTCTAAGAGGATCTTCGTCCCCATAAGGATCAGGATCAGCCCGCCGGCCAGTTCTGCCTTGGATTTGTATTTTACCCCAAATACATGGCCAACCCGGACTCCGACGGCAGAAAGGAGGAAGGTCACGACGCCGATAAACAAAACGGCCCAGAAAATATTAACCTGCAGGAACGCGAAGGTCACGCCCACCGCCAAGGCGTCAATACTGGTCGCTACCGCCAGCGGAAGCATCGCCGCGGGCGCAAAGGAGCTGTCCAGCTTCTCCGCCTCGCATTCCCTGGATTCCTTGATCATATTTCCTCCGATCACCGCAAGAAGAACGAAGGCGATCCAGTGATCGATCTGCGTGATCATCGCCTCAAACTGGCTTCCAAGAAGATAGCCGATCGCAGGCATCAGCGCCTGAAAGCCCCCGAAATACACGCCGCAGATCAGCGCGTGGCCCAGACTCATTTTCTGCACGGACAGCCCCTTACAGACAGACACCGCGAACGCGTCCATGGACAAGCCCACCGCAATAATAAACAGCTCCGTTAATCCCATACTCCGAAACCTCCTGCATCCTGTTTTTCTTTCGCTTTTTCTTTTACCATTTGGAAAATTCACCAGAGAACTCCATATTTAAAACCCGCATAAACACTGAACTTTTCAGCATCTATGCGGGTTTTAACAGGTATGCGGATGAAGGGACTCGAACCCCCACGGTCACCCGCCAGCTCCTAAGGCTGGTGCGTCTGCCAGTTCCGCCACATCCGCGCTCACACTCGGATGTTTATTATACCATTCCATTTTATAAATTGTCAATACAGAGCGGCGGAATATTTAAGGACTTCAAGTCGGCAATATTTAAGGACCGCCGCCCGCCATAGGGCTGCCCCGGCTTACAGGAAATACTCGTTTTCCCGCCGTTTGGAAAGCTTCTCCGTAAACATTTCCGCAAACTCCCGGTATTCCGGGGTATCCATATTTTTTGCATGAACCGGACAGTTCCGAATACAGCGGAAGCAGGAAATGCACCGCTCAGGATCCACCTGGAAGTCGTCTCCAATCGCTCCCACCGGACATCCTTTCCTGCAGATCCCGCATTGAATACAGGCGGAAGAAGTCAAAGGTTTATAGTGCCCACCTGGCGCCGCTTCTCCCTCCGGATATTTCCCAGGAATCTCGGACTGCATTTTCTTGTTTTCCGCCGCCTTTCTCGCGAACGCCCGATCCGCCTCCAGATCCGCTTCATCCGGCCGTCCCACCTGGATCTCCCCATATGTATGGCGTCCCACAAGCGCCGCCGCCCCCTGGATCAAAAACCCGTTTCTTTCCGCGATACCGGCCATCTCCGCCAGCGCGTCGTCATAATGCCGGTTGCCGTAGGTCGCAGCCAGAATACACGGCGTATGATTTCCTTTTAAGCCTTGAAGCCTCGGGGCTGCCGCCGCCGGGATCCGTCCCATATAGACCGGCATTCCGAAGATCACCAGCTCCTCCGAAGAAAATTCCCGCTCCACAGACGCCTGCTCTGGAGCTGTCACGTCGATCACTGTAAAGTTGGGATCCAGCGCGCCCGCCATCGCTTCCACGCTCTTTTTTGTATTGCCCGTGGGCGAAAAATATACCGCTGTTACCTTCATGTGCAAATCCTCTCCTATCCTCTGATATTTACTGTTATTGTAGGCCTCATGGAAAAATTGGTCAAGCAAAAATAGATTTTTCAAAAAAGTTATTGACAAATCCAAAAAATCTATTTATACTGAGGACAGTTTTTCATAAAGAGCAAAGACGCTGAAAAGAAGAGTAGTTGGCAGAATACCTCTCAGAGAGCTTCCGGCTGGTGTGAAGGAAGCAGGGATATGCTGATGAAGATGGTCTTGGAGTCGTATGGTCGAGCCGATAGGTTAGATCATAACGGGCGCACCCGTTACAGTGCCAGAGTATAATCCGTTCAAGGAACGGCCGTACTTGCTGAGGTCTGCTTCGCGAGGAGCAGATGAATTTAGGTGGTATCACGAAATTACGCTTTCGTCCTAATGTGCAGGAATCTGCAGTGGGACGGAAGCTTTTTTATTGTCCAAGGAGGAATGACACATGATCTATTTGGAAAAAATAAGCAAGATCTTCCCGACCGGCAGTGGAGAAGTCCGCGCGGTAAGAGGGGTAAGTTTAGATATTAAACAGGGAGAAATTTTCGGCATCATCGGATTTTCCGGCGCTGGAAAGTCCACGCTGGTACGGTGCATCAACCTGCTGGAGCGGCCCACAGAAGGGACGGTGACCGTAGACGGCACAGAGCTGACAGGGCTGGATGAAAAACAGCTGCGGGAGGTTCGCCGGAAAATCGGCATGATCTTCCAGCATTTTAACCTGCTCCGTTCCAGAACCGTATATGACAACATCGCCTTTCCTTTGAAGAAAAGCAAACTGTCCAAGGAAGAAAAGCACCAAAAAATATCCTCCTTGCTGGAGCTGGTTGGCCTGTCCGATAAAAAAGACGCTTATCCTTCCCAGCTTTCCGGCGGACAGAAGCAGCGAGTCGCCATTGCCAGGGCATTGGCAAATGATCCCAAAGTGCTCCTTTGCGACGAAGCCACCAGCGCGCTGGACCCGCAGACAACAAAATCCATTCTGCATCTGCTGAAACAGGTCAATGAAACGCTGGGGATCACCATTGTGGTCATCACCCACGAAATGGCCGTCGTCAAAGACATTTGCGACCGGGTGGCCATCATGGAATTGGGCCGCGTGGTGGAAGAAGGCACCACCGAGGACGTATTCGTCCATCCAAAAGAAAAAGTCACCAGAGACTTTATCGGCACCGCCAGCAATGTGGATAAGATCTACGAGCTCATCGACCAGGGAAACGACCTGACGAAGCTGGAAAAAGGCGAAAAAATGGTAATGCTGACGTACTCCGCCAACAACGCGGGAACGCCGGTGATTTCCTATCTGGCGGAGGCCTTTAATGTGACGGCGAATATCATTTACGGCAATATTGATATCTTAAAAGGCAAAACCATTGGAAAATTAGTGGTGACGCTCAGCGGAGAGCCGGAAAATCTGGAAAAAGCATTGGCGTATATCAAAGAAAGAAAAGTAGAATTGGAGGTCATTAAAGCATGAATATCATATATCAGATCGCGCCGAATCTGGAATCCCTGGGCGCGGAGCTTATAAAATGTATCGGGCAGACCTTTCGGATGCTGGTCATCTCCGGTTCCATCGCTTTCGTATTCGGCTTATTTTTCGGGGTGCTGCTCATCGTTACTAAAAGCGGCGGCATCATGGCGAACCCGATCGTATATAAAATACTGGATAAGATCATCGACGTGATCCGTTCCATCCCCTTTATCATCCTGATGGTGCTGCTGATCCCAGTGAGCCGCGCCCTGGTGGGAACGGGATCCGGCGTTACGGGTTCTTATGTGGCGCTGATCGCGGGAACGGTTCCATTCTTTGCCCGGCAGATCGAATCCGTGCTGGCGGAAGTGGATTATGGGCTGGTGGAAGCCAGCGCTTCCATGGGCTTCTCGCCGCTGGAAATTATTTTCAGCGTATATCTGAAGGAAAGCATCCCCGGCATCACGCGCGTGACGATGATCACGTTCGTCAGCCTGATCGGCATCACCGCCATGGCAGGCGCCATTGGCGCCGGCGGCCTTGGCGACTTCGCGATCCGCTACGGTTACCAGATGGGATATCGGGACATGATCTGGGTAACCGTTATCATCATCCTGATCATTATCAGCGTGATCCAGGGCATCGGCAATTTTATCATCAAAAAGACCACCCATTGATCCTTGCTTCAAAATAGGAAACTATTTTAAGAATATATGACATCAATCTTATTGCAAAAAAGAAAGGGAGAAAAAACAATGAAAAAAATCACGAGAAAATGGATCACAGCAGCTTTGGCAGCGGCAGCCGCCGTATCTTTGACCGCCTGCGGCAGCGGGGCAAACACACAGGAAAGCGAAGCAGGAAGCAGCGAACCTGTCGTCGTAAAAGTCGGCGTAGTTGGAGAATACAATGCGCAGTGGGATACCATCAACGAGCTGCTGGCAGACGACGGCATTCAAGTGGAGCTGGTAAAATTCACAGACTACGCGGCGCCGAACCGGGCTCTGGACGATGGGGAGATCGACTTGAACGCGTTCCAGCATAAGGCATTCCTGGCCAATGATATCCAGCAGAAAGGCTATGACATTGTAGACATCGGCGACACTATTATCGCGCCTCTTGGAATCTACAACAACAAAGACAAGATTTCTTCCATTGAGGACATCAAAGACGGCGATGTGATCGCGATCCCCAGCGATCTGACCAACGGCGGCCGGGCGCTGAAGCTGCTGGAGGCGGCCGGCCTCATCGAATGTGATCCCGCCAAGGGCGTTGTTCCCACCAAAGCGGACATCACAAAATACAACACGCAGATCGAGATCATGGAGGCGGAATCCGCAACCCTGGCAAATATCCTGCCCGACTGCGCCGCGGCCATCATCAACGGCGGCAACGCATTTACAGCCGGTTTAAATCCTTTGACGGATACCATCTTTGTAGAGGATGTAAATCCCGAAACCAATCCCGCGGTTCCGGATCTGGTTAATGTCATTGTTGCCCGTACAGAAGATAAGGACAACGAAACGTACTTGAAGATCGTAGAAGCATACCATACAGCGGAAGTGCAGGAAACCATTGAAGAAGAGTACCAGGGCGCATTTGTATGCGCATGGGAAGGGGCAGAATAATCCCAAGGAATGCAGGAGCGGGCCGGAAGATCCGGCCTGCTTTCTTCAAAGAAAAAGGAGCAAAAAGTCCTTGACACATCGGGGCAGAACGCGCTATAATATCCTTGCTTTTAACAAATATCGTATGCACGAGTGGCTCAGTGGTGGAGTATCGCCTTGCCAAGGCGAGGGTCGCGGGTTCGAATCCCGTCTCGTGCTTTTTTTATTGCCGGAATTTCCTTGATTTTGAATTGTCGATTATCGAGTAAGGCGGCATTCGCTCTAATTCTTAAAATCCGCCCTTGAAAGCCGTACCCTCATATGATATATTATAATACAGAAAAGGGAAAGCCAGAGACACATGGCCTACCCCAAATAAATAAGCTAAAGCCTTAAATAAGATTAGCCGTCAACTATTGGGAGTAGTTGGCGGCTATTTCTTTCCCCCGAAGATTGTATAGCACAATCCTACAAGGGCTACAATGAATAAACAAAGCTGCATTAAATCAGCATATGTAACCTTTAAAAGCCCCGCCGCGTAATGAGGAATGTCCACTTCTTTTTGATACCGCAGCAGGATCGGATACCGCTTTCCCCATGCCTTCGTCCAATCAATTTTCTCTGTCAGCTCTTCGCTTGTCCGGTCAATGATCTCTTGAATCTCCTGCACATCCAGGTCATAATCGATCAATTCGTCCAGCGTCACTCCATATAAAACCGCCAGCCGTTTCGCCTGCCGGATATCCGGAAGCGTTTCATCGGTTTCCCACTTGGAAATCGTCTGCCGGCTTACCCCAAGCTTTTCCGCCGTTTCCTCCTGAGACAGTCCCTTCTTTTTCCTGGCTTGAAACAAATGTCTTCCAAATCCCATCCCGATCCTCCTTATATTGCTTTTTTAGCCCGCCGTACAGCACATTCCCATGAGTTTTCCGGCAGACCACTCCTGTTTTTGATCATATCATAGGAAAGCCCGTTTTTCTACCAGTCCAAAAGGACGATTCCGCACGTTTTCTTAACATCGCCGGCGCAAAAAAGAGGCCCCGCGCCGCTCGATCCGGGAAAGTCCTCGTTTCCTGCTCTTTCCCGTCCGAAGCCGCGCAGCAGCCTCTCATGTCTCCTTATTATGATTCCTCAAAGGAAATCCCGTGTCCGAACGCTCCGTGGACCATACAGGTCTTGGCCGCAAATTCCGAGCCTGCCTGCATCGCGTCCTCAATGGTCCCGCCCTTAAGGAGTTCCAGCAAAAACGCGGTGGCAAAGGAATCCCCTGCTCCCAGGGTATCCACCGCCTCCACCAGCTTTGGAACATACGGATAGAATTTCTTTCCGTCGTAGATCAGGGAGCCTTTTCCGCCCCGGGTCGCCACAACGATGCGGCAGCCCTTCTCCGCAAACCGCAGGATCGCCGCCCGGATTTCCTCCTCCGCGGCGTCTCCGCAGGAAGCAAAGGCAAAATCCACATACGGCGCCACCTGCTCCAGATAATACTCCTCATTCCAGCGTCCCGAAAAATCGTAGGAAATGGGAATTCCGATCCGGCGCACCTTGGGAAGCTCCCGATCAAAATGTCCATTGTTGCTGGTATGAAGGATCTGGAAGCCTTTAATATAATCCAGATCCTCCTCCGCCAGATCAAGAGGATACTGATTGACGATCCCGCCTTTGTTGCTGGAGATAAACTCCCGGTCGCCGTCGATCAAACGGACCTTGGCGTAGCCGTTTTCCCCGTCATACTGGCGGCAGCGGGAGTGATCCACTCCCAGCTCATCCAGCGTACGGATAATATGGTCCGCCACCGCGTCCCGGCCAAAAACCCCCATATAGGCGGAGTTAGCGCCAAGCATCTTCGCGTACACGGAGAAATTCATGGCCTGCCCGCCGGGGTACATGATCATGGCCGGATAATACTTATCGCATACATTGTCTCCAATGCCGATTACCTTCAGTGCCATTAATACTCAACCTTCCACATATATCTTCTCATATCCATGGAGTGATCCCGGATCTCCGCCATCTGGGAAACATAGTAACGCTCGATGGGGATCAGGACAACCGGGTTAAAGAACTCTACCACACTGGCGTCGATTCTGCCCTTGTTTAACTCCTTAAAGTCGATAACGATAAAGTTCTCCGCATAGGTATTGAGGAACTTCAAGCATCTCTCATCCAGCGCTCTGGTTCTTCCTTCGCTCATGATCAGCACCATCGGGAGCTTCTTATCCGTTGTCTCGAAGGGGCCGTGGAAATATTCTCCGGTATGAAGGCATACCGCATGCTTCCACTGCATCTCCATGAAATGGCAGCAGCACATGGAATAAGCAACGCCGTAGTTGGGGCCGGAAGCCAAAACATAGAAGATCGGCTCGTCCTTTTCCTTCTCCGCCCATGCCTTCGCGGCAGCCAGGCAGTTCTTCTTGCCTTCCGCTACGATCTCGTCGATGTACTGATAAGCCTCCATGGCCTTCTCATACTTGTCCCAGCCTTCCAGCTGATGAAGCAGCTCAAAGCCGATACGGAGCGAATTCGCCTGGTTGGAATCGCTGTACACCTGATCATCTCCGTTGGAATAGGTCACAACATACTGGCCAACCTTCGCCATTCCAGTCTGCATATTTCCGGTCATCGCGATGGTGATCGCGCCCTTCGCGTTGGCCGTCTTTACGGCCTCAACGGTTTCCGGAGTAGCTTTTAAGGAGCAGATCACCGCCAGGCATCTCTCGTCCAGCTCCGCCGGAGTAGCATGTACAAACTCGTTGCTGGTATAAGTCGTAGCGCTGAAGTTCTTCGCCTCGGACTGCAGAAGATACAGGCCCGGGAAGATCGCGGCCTTAGAACCGCCGCAGGCTACGAAATAAACATGCTTTAAACCGCCTCTCTGTTCCATTTTTTCTTTGATTTCCGCAATAATGTTCTTTACTTCCATGGTGAACCACCCTTTCTGTGATATAATCTCTGTCAAGCTTCCGGAAAGCCTCCCGAATTCCGTCAGGAAACCTTCCGGGTATTTTTATAAACAACTGGCCGGCCGGATATCAGTTCCGGCAGATCAGCGCTTTCTTGCAAACAGGTAGAAGGCCGGATCGCGGTTGGAGCAGTCCTCCATCAATACGTCCAGGGAGCAGTACACAAAGGGCTCGTGAACCTCCGCCTTTCCCTGCCGTCCTTCTTCCTCGTACTTTCCTTCTTTATAAGAGGGATCCAGAATGCATGCGTCCTTTCCGTCTGTGGAAAGGATCGTAATATAATGTCCGCCGTGGGTGAACAGGCCCACATATCCCTCACGGTCGCCGCCGGAATTGGCAATCGCCATCCCGCCGCGCTGCAGATGCTCCACCAACTTTTTTACATCGTTGGTGGTATCGTAGGTCAGGCCATATTTTTCCGCGACGGCCGGACCGAGGATCTTCAAGCTCGTTCCTCTCTGCCGGTTGGCGCCTAACTTCGCGGAAAGCTCCAGACAGTCGGTGAGCTCAAGATGGCCAAAGGTCATATTTTCTACGATCATGCAAAGGCAGCAAGGGCCGCAGGCCGCAGCCGCAGCCGTACACTTTTCCTCCGGCGCTCCGCCGTTATCCAGATCATGCTCATAGCGAATGTGCGGATAATCCAGCTGATTGATGTAATACATACCGTTTCCCTCCTTTTAATGATGCAGGAAGCAGGCCACACTCCGTTTTGTTCCGTCTTTGTCCGTAATCTCCTGAAGCTTCGGAGCCTCCGTCCTGCATTTGTCAGTAGCATAGGGACATCTCGTGCTGAACAGGCAGCCTTTCGGCGGATTCAGCGGACTCGGCACCTCGCCCTCAAGAATGATCTCGTCCTTTACCGCGTGAATATCCGGCACCGGGATCGCGGAAAGCAGCGCCTTCGTGTAAGGATGGAGCGGATTGCCGAATAAATGCTTCTTGTCCGCGTATTCCATAATCCTTCCCAAGTACATAACGGCTACTTTATCGCACAGATATTCCACAACGCTCAGGTCATGGGAAATGAAAATATAGGTCAGGTTCCGGCTCTTCTGCAAATCCTTCAGCAGGTTCAAAACCTGAGAACGGACAGACACATCCAGAGCGGAAACCGGTTCGTCGCAGACCACCAGCTCCGGGTCATTGATCAAGGCCCTGGCGATCACGACTCTCTGCCTCTGGCCGCCGGACATTTCGTGGGGATATTTCTCCAGATATTTTTCATCCAGCCCCACCTCGTTTAGGATCGCGATGACCTTTTGAAGTTTCTCTTCCTTTGTGTACTTTTTGGTCGCGTTAAGCGGCGCCATGACCGACTGAACGATTTTTTTCTTTGGGTTTAAGGATGCATACGGATCCTGGAAGATAATCTGGATCTTTTCCCTGAGAGGATGCATCTGCTTTTCCGTATAGTTCGTAATATCCTCTCCATGGAACAGGATCTGCCCCTCAGTTATATCATAAAGCTTTAAAATCGATTTGCCAAGTGTAGATTTTCCGCAGCCGGATTCCCCTACCAGTCCGACGATCTCTCCGCTGTTGATCGTTAAATCAATGGAGTCCACCGCCTTGACGGCAATATCCTCGCCGCCGCGTACTTTTTTAACCGGGAAGTATTTTTTAACGTCTTTGATCTGCAGTAATGGCGCGTCCATCAATTCTTTTCCTCCTTCCCGTTTTCACCGGTTTCTTTTCCATACAGGAAGCACCGGACCATATGTCCTCCAACCTCCCGCATTCCCGGATCCTCTCTCTTACATTGTTCCGTCGCGTACTGACATCTGGTGCAGAAACGGCAGCCGGCCGGCATTTCATCCAGACCCGGCACGGTTCCCTCGATGGTGTACAGGTGATCCTCCTGCCCGCTTCCCAGCTTGGGAATGGAGTTTAAAAGCCCCACGGTATAGGGATGCTCCGGATGATCAAAAATGTCCGCCGCGGTTCCGTATTCCACCGATTTTCCGGCGTACATGACCATAACATAATCCGCCACCTCGGCCACAACGCCCATATCATGGGTGATCAGGATCACGGCCGTATCCATTTCTTTCGTCAGCTTTTTAATAATCCTTAAAATCTGCGCCTGGATCGTTACATCCAGGGCCGTCGTCGGTTCGTCGGCAATCAAAAGCCTGGGATTGCATAACAGCGCCATGGCGATCATGACCCTCTGGCGCATTCCTCCGGAAAGCTGATGGGGGAATTCCTTTACCCGCTGCTCCGGAGACGGGATCCCGACCCTTCTCAGCATCTCGACGCACTGATCCAGCGCGTCCTTTTTGGAGATCTGCTTATTATGGGTGCGGATCATCTCCATCATCTGATCCCCGATCCGGTAGACTGGATTCAAAGACGACATCGGTTCCTGGAAGATCATGGAAATTTCATTTCCCCGAACTTCCCGCATCCTGGCTTCCGACGCCTTCGACAGATCCTCTCCGTTAAACAGGATCTCGCTTTCCGTATCAATTTCGCTTACGCTTGGCGGCACCAGTCTCAGGATAGACGTGGCAGTCACGCTTTTTCCGCATCCGGATTCTCCTACGATCCCAATGACCTTTCCCTTATCCAGAGAGAATCCCACATCCTCCACGGCCGTCAGCTTCTTTTTCCCGACTTTGAAAGAAACCTTTAAGTTTTTCACTTCCAGCAACTGTCCATCCATCGGTACCCCTCCTGATCTTCTTCCTTCTGATATGCCGCGCCCTGAGCGCCAGGGCGCAGCAAACAGCATCGATTCTAAATTATTCCGTTACGGACCATCTCCAAACAGCCTGGTTGTTCATGGAACCCTCAAAGCCGTTGTAGCCCTGGAACCGGTCAGACTGTACGCTAAAGCCGTAGCCGTGATAGATCATAACCAGCGGCATCTCATCGTAAAGCAGTTCCTGATACTCGTCAACCATCTCCGCTCTCTTGGCCTCGTCTAACTCAGCCGCGATAGCGTCCTGAAGCTCTGCGTAGGACGTATCGGTGATCTGGCAGTAGGTCGCGTTTCTGTAATCATAATATCCGGACATCCACAGCGGGTAATCCATTGCGGTGGAACCGCAGATTCCAAGGTCGTAGGTGCCGTCCTGCAGACCGGAGAACATGGTCGCAAGCTCAACCGTCTGAACCTCAATGTTGATTCCTGCTTCCGCAAGGTTCTGCTGGATTACAGCCGCCATGCTTTCACGGGAAGAAACAACCGCCATCTGAAGAACGGTATTGGAATCCCATCCAGCCTCTGCAAGAAGCTCTTTTGCCTTTTCAATATCTCTCTCCCAGGTGATTCCGGAATCCCACTGAGAACCGGGGATAATGCAGGTGGAGGATACAACGCCCTCGCCCTGGAGCTGCTGGTCGATCAAAAGCTGCTTATCGATGGCATAGCTCATCGCCTGGCGGACTCTCTTATCGGATACGTTCTGGTTGTTGATCAAGAACGCAACAATGCTGGTAGGCTCTGCGGATCTAGTTACGTTAAGGCCCATTGCCTCAGCCGCCAGCGCGTCGTCCGTAGACGGAGCCTGGAAGAAGCCGTCCATCTCGCCTGCCGCAACGGAAGTAACCGTATTCGTAGCGGCAATTACCTTCATAACCAGCTTGCCGAACTTGGGAGCGCCAAGATGGTAATTGGGATTGCTGGCTAAATCCAGTTCGCTTCCGGAAATCTCAGACTCGAAAATACAGGGACCGGAACCAACCGGGGCGTTCCAGAAGTCCGCGGACATCATATCCGCCGGAGCAATGTCGCCCAGAAGGTGCTGCGGAAGCACATAGAAATATTTGTTGTGGAGCAGCAGCCAGTCCTCAACCGGCGTTGCGGACTTAAAGGTCATCTTTAAGGTATAGTCGTCAACCGCCTCTACCTGTACGGAGTTTTCGCTCTCTTCCACACCCGTATCGTCGGTTCCGGCCCAGGTGTTGAATTCACTCTTTAAGCCAAATCCGAATTCCGGATCCGTAATTAACTGCGCGGTAAATACCCAGTCCTCTGCCGTTACCGGCTCGCCGTCATGCCACTTGGCGTTCTCGTCCAGGTGGAAGATCGCCGATAAACCGTCGTCAGCAGACTCCCAGGAGGCAGCGCCTCTCGGCGTTACATCGGAACCGGCCTCCTCCAGGAAAGCCAGACGGTCGTAGATCTTATCCACTGCCAGCTGCTGGTAAATGGAACCGGATGAAGAACCGTAGGGATTTACCGTATCCCATGCGGAAGTCATACCGTAGGTGATCACGACATCGGAATAATCCTCCGTGCCCTCTGCCGCAGCCTCTGTCTCGCCTTCCGCAGCAGCTTCTCCTTCTTCCGCCGCCGCAGCCGTCGTTTCTGCTGCTGCCGCGGTGGTTTCCGCCGCTTCCTCGGTGCCGCCACAGCCAGAAAGCAGGCCCGCCGCCATGACAGCGGCAGCCATCAGGCTCAAAATCTGACGCTTACTTTTTTTCATGTTCGTTTTCCTCCTCTTATAATTTGCTTATTTTGTCTTCGGATCCAGCGCGTCTCTGACGCCCTCACCGATGAAATTAAAGCCGATAACAACAAGAATGATACATACTCCCGGCGGGATCCAGACCCAAGGCCGGGCCGTCAGCACCATCAGGTTCTGAGCGGCGTAAATAATATTTCCCCAGGAAGCCTGCGGTGTCTGAACGCCCATTCCCAAAAAGCTTAAGGAAGACTCCGTAAGGATCGCGCCCGCTACACGGAAGGAAATATTGGCCCAAACCGGCGGGATCGCGTTGGGAAGCACCTCGGAAAAAAGGATCGTCCAGGTGCTGGTCCCAGAGGTTTTTGCCGCCTGGATATATTCCCGTTCCCGGATCGAAAGCACATTTCCATAGATCAGCTTGGCAATGGCGGTCCAGCCCAGGATTCCGATCACCACCGTAACCGTCAGGATCGACGGGCCGAACACGGCTACCAGAACCAGGATCAGGACCATGGATGGGAACGACATAAAGGCGTCTGCCGTTCTCATGATGATCGACTCCGCCGCTCCGCGGAAATATCCGGCGATCAGTCCCAGCGGGATTCCCACAAGGACGGAAATGATCGTAGAAGTAATTCCCACAAACAGGGAAACACGGCCGCCGTATAAAACTCTGGCGAAAAGGTCGCGGCCCACGTCGTCGGTTCCCAAGATATGGGTTTCCGACGGTCCCTTGTTAAAGCCCGCGGCCCGGTCCGTCGTGTACGGATCCAGATCCATGAACAGCGGGATCAAAAGCACCGCCAGGGCAAGGAGCACAACGATGAACAGACCGAACATCGCTTTTTTATTATGAAGAAACTTTTTCATTGCCTGACTTTTTAAGATTTCTTTCATCTCTCCTCACCTCCTTTACTGGAACTTGATCCGGGGATCAAGGGCTGCATAAATCAGATCCAGGATCAGATTGGCGATCATAACGACGGCGCAGATCAAAACGGCAACGCCCATGATAACCGGATAATCGCGGCTGGTAATGGCTGTGATCATCAAGCTTCCGATTCCCGGCCAAGCGAAGATCTGCTCTACTACCACCGCGCCGCCGATCAAGAACGGGATCGACAGGCTGATCGTTGTTACAACCGGGATCAGCGCGTTCCGAAACGCGTGCTTGATGACGATGACCGGATTGGTCAGACCTTTGGATCTGGCCGTCTTTATGTATTCCTCATTTAACACCTCGAGGACGCTGGACTTGGTCTGCTTAATATAGTTTCCAATGGGCTGGATTCCGCAGGCAAACGCCGGCAGCGCCAGGTGATGGAGAAGATCCATCATGTCGTCTCCCGCCCCGGCGGAATACATGCCGCTGGTGGGGAATAAATGGAGCCGCACCGCCAGGACGTAGATCAGCAGAAGGCTTAAAAAGAAGCTGGGGACCGACGCGCCGATAAAAGCGATGAAGGTGCTGATATGGTCCCAGATGGAATTGGGCTTATAAGCGGAAATAATTCCCAGCGGGATCCCGATAATAATGGCTCCCAGGATACCGACGCCCGTAAGCATCAGGGACGGCTGGATCCTCTGCCCGATCATCATGGCCACGTCCTGAGACGTCCGGTAGGAGGTTCCCAGATCGCCGCGGAACAGATCCGCCAGCCAGATAAAGTACCGGATCACGATCGGCTTGTCTAATCCCAGCTCGATCTTCATCGCTTCCAGGTCCGTCTGGGACATTTCACCCGAGGATGCCAGAATCGCCAACGGCCCTCCGGGCGCCAGGTTGATCAAAAGATAGATCGCGAATGTGATCCCCAAGAATACCGGGATCGCGTACAAAATTCGTTTAATTACATATTTTACCAAGTGTAACCCCTCTCTTTCCGGCTATTTTCGTTCCGCCAGATCCTGAAGGACCCGCACCAGCAGGCGGACGCAAGGCTCCACCGAACCGATGTATCCGTATTCCTTCTCACTGTGATCGTTGGCTCCATGGGGCCCCATTCCGTCCAGAACGACGGCGTCGCCGCACTGGGCCAAATGGTTGGCGTCCGAAAGGCCGCCCCGGTCCTTTTCCTGGAAGAGGATTCCAAGCTCCTCCGCCAGCCCTTTCATCCGCTCCACAAATTCTGCGGTTTTCTCCGTTTTTACTAACGGCCGGTTCTCCCGCTCTTCGGCAATGACGGTCTTTACGCCCTTCACAAAGGGTTCGCCCTCCGTCAGCTTATGGACGGCTTCCTTTAATCGGATCCGCTCCTCATCCAGCTTAAACCGCATGTCCACGCTGATCTTGGCGAAATCCGCCACCACGTTCTTGGCTGTTCCGCCCTGGGCGATCCCGACGTTCACCGTCGTATCCTTTTCGCGGCAGGCCAGGCCCATAAGCACTACGATGTAATGCGCCATTTCCAGGACCGCGGAAGCGTTCTCCACCTCGAACATGAAACCGGCATGGGCCGCTTGGCCGTGGAACTCCAGCTCATAGCTTAAGGAGCCCTTCCTCGCAAAGCAGTGTCTGGTCCCTTTCTGTCCGGCCGATTCCATTACGAAAATATGGTCGGCTTTCCGCCCGATGGCGTCCGTCGTCTCCCGGGAATAAACAGAACCAATCTCCTCATCCGGGTTATAGACCATGGCAATGCTCAGTTTGTCAAGCACCTCGCGGGGAAGATTGGCGGCGATATGGTACATGGCCGTATCTCCGTTCTTCATATCTCCGACGCCGGGGCCGTAGTAGTTTTCGCCCTCTATCCGGAACGGCCGCTTCGCCGCTGTCCCGTCCGGAAAAACCGTATCCATATGCCCGATGAACATCGCGTCATAATGGTCAGACGGACGGTTCGTGATAAGAAGAACCGGGCCGGTTTCCTCGCCAAGGGGGATCGTTTCCACATTCCATCCCAGATCCCGATACCAGCTGGACAGCTTTTGGGCCACGTTGGTGATCCCAGCCGCATTTCTGGAGCCGCTGTCAATATTGACCAATTCCTCCAGCTGCTTCAGATACAAGTCCAAATCCATCGCCATGCCTCCTTTTTCAAATGTTTCGCGCCCGCCGCGCCGTCCTTTCACGCCGGCCGGCGCCTTGTACTCCCTTAATTTCCCGCACAGAAGCTCCTATGCAAGATTCTCAATGTCCTCAGCTGACATAATATAACATTATATTAGGTTATATGTCAAGATGTATAGGAATAGAAGAAGCAAATTTCCCGTTTTTCAGCACTTCGCACAAATCATCTTTTGCTTTTTTGTGTATTCTGATATCACCCCAAAAGCCGCAAAAATCCCGCAATCGGATCTTCCTATATTTTTCGAGAATTTTACATTTTCAAGATAGCTGTTCTTACAAATCCTCATTTAGAATACAAATAGACAAGCAAAACATCCAGGAAGGAAGGTATCCCCCATGCAAAAAATCTATGTTCTGGACACGAATGTCCTGATCCAGTCCCCCGCCGCGCTGCAGTCCTTTGAAGATAATCATGTCGTCCTGCCCCTCGCGGTTCTGGAGGAGTTAGATGGACTAAAGAACGCGGACGGTGAAACCGGAGCCAACGCCAGACAGGCCATCCGTTTCTTAGAACAGCTGCGGCGGACCGGCAGCCTTGTGGAAGGCGTCCCTCTCCCGTCCGGCGGCGATCTGAGGCTGGAAACCAACTGCGTCGATGTAAGGCTGCCCGAAGGATTTCCAGATTCCAAGAATGACAACCGGATTTTAAAGGTCGCGCTGGGACTGTCCCGGGATTCCGACGAGAAGGTCGTTTTGGTCACCAAAGACATCGTTGTGCGCCTAAAGGCGCAGATCGCCGGTATTGAAGCGGAGGATTTCACCACGGAGCAGGCGCCGGAAAGCGCAAAGCAGTACACCGGCCGGTGCGAGGTTTACGCTGCGGAAAATAA
>DVFQ01000059.1 GCA_018713185.1 Candidatus Copromonas avistercoris (nom. illeg.)
CGCATCTCTCCAAGCGCGGCCGCGCATTTATCCTTCCAGCTCATACAGCCTCCCCCTCCCTAATGGCGTCTGCCGCAGTCCCCGGCAGATCGTTCAATTTGTTTCATCATATCATATTCTTCTTGATTTTACAAATGACGAATAAATAGAGACCGCCATACGGGAGTAATTTCCCACATGGCGGCCTCCACTTATTCGTTTTCCTTCAATCGGATACCGAATGAATTTTCTTTAGAAGAAAAGCCGGAATTCCTGTCCGCAGACAGCGATGCGGTCGCCGCTGTAAAGCCTTTGCGTGCCTTGAAGAGCGTTTCCATTTAACATAACCGTCTCTTTTGATCCCAAAGCCTCGATATATACCGGCCCGTCCCCGATAAAGATGCGGACTGCCTTCGGCGGAATTTCCTCCGATAATAGAACGATATCGCAGGAAGGATCCCGTCCGGCCGTTAATTCATGATCCAGCGTAAGCTCACTTTTTTCAGAGGACAGCACGCCTTCCTTTGCCTCAACCCGCATGTAGATTCCGCCCGCAGGCTGAAAAGCGGAAGCGGGATCTTTTTCTCCGGCGGTTTCTGGAGAGGCAGCCGAATCTTCCATGTCAACAGCGGAAGGTTCTGATACCTCAGGATTTTTCTGTCCTTTCCCGCGCTTAAGAACGATCAGGATCGCAGCGATGATCACAGCGACAGCCGCTGCAGCAGCCGCGAGCATCCCTCCGGTGCCGGTTTTCTGACCTTCTTCCGTCCGTTCACCCGCGGCCTCCCCGCCTGTTGTTTCATCCGCGGTTTCATTCGCGGTTTCTTCCGGCTTCTCTTCCAGGGTTTCTTCTGAACCCTCTTCTTTTGCCGTCTCTTCTTCCTGTGTCTCTTCCTCCAGCGTCTCTTCCGCCGGTTCCGCCTCTGCTCCCTCAGAAGGTTCCTCCGTCTCTATGAGCGCTCCACCCGAAGGTTCTCCGGCAGTTTCCGCTCCCGCTCCTTCCCCCGGAACTTCTCCGGCGTTAGAAAGAGCCGAAAGATCCGCTTCTCCTACGCCTCTGCAAAGAAGCGTCCCGTTGGCTGCGAATGTAAAGGAAATCTCCTCAGCCTGGCCGCCGGCGGAACAGCCGGTCAAGTCAAAGCTGGTAACCATGAGCCGTCCTCCAGCGTCCGAAAGAGCTTCGGAAGCCTCCTTAGGCGGCAGCGACTGGGACAGCACCTGATGGGTGCCATCGGAAGCTTCGGACAGCTGTCCAAGACTGTCAAGAGCCTCCGAATCGCTTCCAAAGCCGACGGAATGAAGCATGACGTCGGAATGGCGGACCCGCTCCAAAAGCTCCTCATAGGAGACGCCTCCTAACGGATCATACTGGACTCCGTCCGTCAGCACAACGACGGCCCGAAGCTCGTTTCCGTTTCGGGGAAGTCCTTCAAAATAATCCAGAGCCTCATCGATGCTTCTGTGCAGATGGGTTTCTGTTTCGTCCAGAGGGATTTCCGACAGCGGGCCCTCCAGCGTTTCCGCTGTTAATCCCTCATCCAAGATCTGAAACTCCTCTCCGAATGCGGCAAGGACAAATCTTGTATTTTCCCCGCTGGCCTCTGAAAGCCCCTGGCAGAATTCCAGAAGCTGCTCGCGAAACGGCGGCATCGAATTGGAATTATCGACCAGCAATAAATAGGTGATCGGATAACCGGCCTGACGTACCGTTTCCAGCCTTCCGGAGGCGGAAAACGATTGTCCGCCGATTTTTGCCTCCACCTGCGTCACCGGCCGCTCAATCTCATTTAACTCCACATATGTGTATAAATTGTTTTCATAAACAAAGGTACGCACGACGTTTGCACTTCCGGCGGCAAAAGCCGGAAGCGGAACGAGCATAGATAAAAGCAATGCAAAAACGCCAAAGCGCGCATACCTTGTTCTCTTTTTCCTTTTTTCCATCGAATTCCTCCCTTGCCTGCGAGAAATAGATCAGGCGCAGATCCATCTGCAGATCAGTCCGCAAATACGGCGATAACGGAAAAATTATCATTTCCCGGCGGCGTCCGGCGGATATGGCGCAGCAGCATCAGCTGCACCCACTGCTTCGGCGTTTCCGCCTTTAAGAGATCCGCCTGGATTTCCTCATTGTAAACAAATTCCCAGAACCCATCGGAACACAAAAGGAACGCGTCCCCCGGCCGCAGAACGCTGCTTCCGGTTTCCGGATGGCAGTCCGCTTTTCCCAGGACCCGCAGCAGGCTGGAACGGTCATCGTCGTGATAGACGTCCATATAAGAAATTTCTCCGCCGAGATATTTCATATAGGTGACCGAATGGTCCCTGGAAAAATGCGTCAGCTCCCCGCCGGAAAAATGATACAGCCTGGAATCGCCCACATGGGCCCAGAACGCCTCAGATCCCTCGATCGCCAGGGCAACGGCGGTCGTCTTCATGTCGCCGCATCCCGGCTCCTTCTGGCCTTCCAGCACTAGACGATTGGCCTCCTTCATTTGTTCTTCCAAGAATGAGCAGGAAAACCCAGATGCGGGAACACAGCCGTTAAGAATCGTTTCCACGGCGGTTTCCGACGCCCGCTCGCCGCAGTTATGTCCCCCAAGCCCGTCCGCCAGGACAAAAACGCCCCGTTCGTCCTGGCTCCAGGCGCGGATGCTGTCCTCGTTATTTTCCCGCCCGCCTTGATTGGTATAGCTGTAGAACGATAATATGCTCATGATTCTAACTCCAGATAAACCGTGTTGTCCGCCTCGCCAAGATAAATCGAACTATGGGGCGGAAGCTTCACCGGCGTGTTGGGCGCGATCCGCTGGCCGCTGGCCAGGAACGTGCCGTAGGTAGAATTTAAATCGGTAACAATAAACATCTGCTCCTGCTCGTCAAAGTACACCTGGCAGTGCTTGGAGCTGACCCCGGGCGTTCCATCCTGATAAACCAGGCGGCAGGTCGCCGGATCACGGCCGATCTGGACCGGCTGATGATGAAGCTGGACCACCATGCCGCCGTGCTGGGGCGCCATGGAGCGCATGACCGGAGTTTTGGAAGCGGAAGGCGCTTCCTGTTTTGCTTCGGGCGCCGGAGATTTTTTCTTTTTCCCCATAAGCACCGCCGCCGCGATGATCACGATCACCACTGCCGCGCCGGCCGCCGCGTATAAAACGATGGATCCGGAGCCTTCTTCATAGATTCCATAGGGAATATTGTTTTGATCCAGAAGGAATTTCACATCGCTGGAGCTTACTGCGTAAAACAGGTTTTGATCGATCTTGGAGCCGCCGGTGCTGACGCCGATTACCGCTCCTTCCCCGTTTACCAGGGGGCCGCCGGAATTGCCGCCGCTTAAGGCAACATCCGTCTGGATCAGCTTGCGGCCGGTGCCGCTTTCTGTTAAGAAACGGCTGATGCTTCCGGTCGTAACCGTAGCGTCATTTTTCCCGGCGGAGGTTACTGCCTGGATCGTCACATCGGCGGCCAGGGGATATCCCACCGCGTAAACCTCGCTTCCTAAGGCCTCCTCGTTTTCCTCCTTCAAGAGCAGCGGCGTCCGCTTTTCCGTGGGCTCCGCCAGCTTTAACACGGCCACGTCCTTGGCGTAATCATATACCACCAGATACGCTTCTTCCTGGTCGCTCTCATCAAACATTACATAAAGCTCTCCGCCTCCCAGCGCTTCCCCCGCGAGAATATACTCCTCCACAACATGGCAGTTGGTGATAATATACTCCGGGTTCTCTCCCTCCTCGCCGACAAAGAATCCGGTTCCGCGCCAGTATTCCATGGCTCCGTCCTCATCCGGCGCGCCGGAATAAAGAAGGACCACCCCGTCTAAAACGCTCTGGTCAAAATCGGCGAACGCCGGAACTGCCGGCAGCAGGGTCAGCGCCGCCGCGCAGAATAAAGCGGCTGTCTTTTTCAATTTTCTCATACTTTGTTCCTCTCTTTCCTGGTTTTCCTATGCGCATTTTGATGCGCGGGTATGATTGCCTGCAAGTGATTTTTCCTTACAAGTGATTTTTCCTTACAGGTGATTTTTCCTGCATATATTTTTACCGGCAGGCGATCATGACGCCGGTATAGTTATCCTGCTCCGGCACCTGCTTTTCCAGCACCATCGTCTCTAACAGAGCACAGCCCTCATGGGGTTCCAGGGACATGGCTTCCATTAGCTCCGGCGGAGAAAGGATCCCGCTGATCCCGTCTGAACATAAAAGAAGCACGTCTCCCGGTTTTATCGTCCACGGCCGCAGATTAAAATCCACCTCTTTTAAATCGTCGATCCCCACAAAAGAAGTGAGCCTTCTGGCGTCCTCGTCAAGCTCCGCCCGGCTTCGGTCGATCACCGGTTCTTCAAGCTCTCTTGAATAGAGCTGGTTTAAATAGGTATGCTCCCGGTTCAGCTGGAACACGCCGCCGTTTCGCATTAGATAAATGGCGCTGTCCCCGACACTGAGCCAATACAGCTGATCCCCTCTAAGATGCACGGCGGTAAGCGTAGACCCGCCCCGGCCGCCTGTTTGGGAAAAAACCGCTCTGCTGGCTTCAAAAGCGCCCGTATAGAGCCATTCCGGTACAGGCGTATCCCCGTTCCACTGGCGGAAACGCTGGGAAAACGTATCTACAGTGCACCGGCTCGCCTCCTGCCCGTCCGCCATTCCGCCCATTCCGTCGGCCACCACAGCCAGCAATCCTTTCGTCTCCTGGCCGCCGGTATCCGAAACATTGAACACCGCGAAGGAGTCCTCCTGCTGCTCCCGGTCTCCGATCCCTTGAATATTCCCCGCTAAAAAGACGGGCATTGCCGGCCGGGAACCGGATTCCTTATTGGATCCCTTATCGGATCCCCGGCCGGATTCCTCATTGAATTCCTCATTGGATTCCCCGCCGGATTCCTCATAGGTTCTCTCTTCGCTTGCCTTGGGCCTTTCCAATACGTCTGGCTTTCCTTTTTTCTCCTGTCCAAACAGCCACCCTAAAAGCCCCATCAGCCTTCCTCCTTTTTCCAGGTAAACTGCTCGCCGCAAAGGGGAATAAAAATCAGCTTTGTCTCGCCAAAATCGATCAGATCATATGCCTTTAGCGGCATGGGAGAGAACACCTCTTCATCATTTAAATAGACAATGTTGCGCCCGTCTCCCGGGAGAAGATTAAAGCGGTTGTTCTTCTCGCTGTAGCTGATCTTCGCGTGATTTTCCGAAGAAATTTTTAAATCTCCGGTGATCACGATATCCATCCGGTCCCCGCGGCCGATGGAGTTAATGCCGCCGCGGATGGTATAGCTTTTTCCACGGCTGGGGCCTTCCACGCAGGCCAGCCAGCCGACCACCGGATC
>DVFQ01000060.1 GCA_018713185.1 Candidatus Copromonas avistercoris (nom. illeg.)
AGGATTTTCCTTAAATCCGTGGACTTCTGATGGATGCGGGAGACCGTGTTCCGTTCCGCATAGTACCGCTCCAAAAGGGCGCTGATGGATGGGAAGGAAACGGAGCGGTAATCGCCTCCGGAAAACATGGAGAGGGGGATGGAAGCAAATTCCACCGGTTTTTCCTTCTGGTAGATGATGTTGGGCGTAAAATTCCCCTGGCGGACGTCGTCCATGATCCAAGTGAAGGCGTGGTACAGATGGGTCAGCTCCGAGTCGGAAAAATCTTTAGCCGAAATGTCGCCGTCTAAGGAGGCCAGATGGCAGAGCTCCGCGGAAACGGTGGGGCTTAAGCCGGTCAGGTCCGTATAGAGGGCCTTGGACAGGTTTTGAGGCGTTTTTCCGATCAGCTCCTTGAATTCTTCTTCCGTAATGGTCAGAGGATCCTTTTTTTCTCCCGCGTGGGGGATAAAATATTCCCTTCCGGGAAGCACCTCGCGCACGGAGCTTACCTGGGCCGAAATATGCTTGATGCTGTCTAGGATCTTATTCTCATCGTCGCAGAAGATGATATTGCTGTGTTTTCCCATCAGTTCTACGATCAAGAATTTCCGCTTTAAATCGCCCATCTCGTCTAAATGCTCGATTTCAATACGGACGATCCGCTCCAGTCCCGGCTGGGAAACGGAAACAATGCGCCCGTTGGCGATATGCTTTCTTAGAAGCATACAGAAATTCGGGGCCGTTAAGGGGCTCGGCTTGTTGGTCTCCGTAAAATAGAGGAGCGGGAGACTGGCGTTGGCCGAAATCAGGAGACGAAAGTTTTCCCGGTTCCCTTTGATGGTCAAAAGCAGTTCGTCCTTTTCCGGCTGCGCGATCTTGGAGATGCGGCCGGATACGATTTTATCATTTAAATCCTTTACAAGATTTGCAATTACAATTCCGTCAAATGCCATGAATGGATCGATCCTTTCTTTTTGTGTCAGCTTCTTATTCCTGGGCCAGGATTTTCGCCACTTCCCGGCTTAATTCTTCTACTGAGTGGGCGCGGCTTCTGGCGCATTCCTTCACCGGCTTTTCGCAGAGCAGGCACCGGCGGCCGGGACAGTTTAATTCTTCCCGGGAGATCTTTTCTCCGTTTTCCGCTAAAACGTCGATATCAAACAGCCGCCCCAGCCGGGAACCATCCTCGATGGGGATCAGAAGCCCCTTGATCTTCTTAGCGGGAGCAGGAAGGAGGAAGAAGGCCTCCGGGCCGGTGGTATCCAGGATCAGCCGGCTCTTCTCAACCGGATATCCGTTTTCTTTTAGAACGGCTCCAATCTGGGAAAGCCCGGCTTCAAAGGCGCCCGGCACTCCCGGCAGCAGCTTTACGGGGCCGGGAATGTTTAAGGTAAAGGAGATCAGGCAGCCTTCGCTTCCTTCTAATAATTCCTGCTGGCAGAAAACCCGGCGCTCCCTGGCGTTTAACATATGGGAAAGAGGAACCGGGCTTCCAGTCAGAGCATTTAAGATTTCCCGTTCTTTATCGGTCAATTTGAAATGTTCCATCGTTTTATCATCCTTTTTATTCCCGCAGGCAGCAGGCCAAGCGGATATGCCTGCGCCGGGGGTTTTGATGTGCCTGCATCGGGGTCTTTGCTCTGCGTCGGGATCCGGCAGGCCGGCTTTAGAAGCAGGTATCGTGAAGGCAGTCTAAAAATCCGTGCATATATTTCGGCAGATACAGGTTTTTTCGATAACAGGCGTAAAAGTGCCGCGGATTGCGGACGCCTTCGATGGGATAACAATAATAGGGGGACGTTGGGGAATTATCCGTATCGGCATAAGCGTCGGGACAGGCCATGACGAGAGGCACAGCGGCCACCATCCGTTTTCCAACCTCGATGCTTACGGTTTCCAAGGCCCTGCGGGGCGTAAGCCCCCGTTCGATCAAGAGAGCGTCCAGGATGACCCGCACCGAATGGCCTTTTTTGCTTAAGAGAAATTCTTCGTCCGCCGCTTCCCGAAGGTCGATGGGCGTTCCCGGGGCGATCCGCTTGGCCAGCCGGCAGCTTTTGTTTACCAGCAGCACCAGCCGTTCTTCTTTTAAGAGCTCGTAAACCAGGCCCTCATACCGGGGATACGCAGTTAAAAGCGCGATATCCACCGCGCCCTCCAGCACCGTTTCTTCCAGGTTGGCGGAGCCTTGCTCCGTAAGCGTTAGGGAAACGTGGGGAAACTGGGCGCGGAAACGGGGATAGAGGACTGGGAGAAGCTCCATTCCCCGCTGCACCGAGATCCCCAGCCGAAGCAGACCGGATTCCTCCCGGTTCAATTCTTCCACCTGTTTTTTTAAATTGGAGGAGATGGAGGAGATCTGATCTGCCGCTTCCACATAGAGGCGTCCCGCCGGGGTCAGGGAAACCGGATCCGTGGAACGGTCAAAAATCGCCGCTCCCAGGCTGGTTTCCGCCGCTTTAATGGCCTGGCTTAAGGAAGGCTGGGAAATATACAGCTTCCTGGCGGCGGCTGTAAAACTGCCCTCTTTTAGGACGGCAAGGATATACTGCATGTGTTTTTCGTTCATAGGTGTTCCCCTCCCTGTTCTTTTCCTATTTTCCACGCTGGAGCCGGTTCTGTCAAGTGGGGATGCGGGATATAAGAATCTGCCTATGAAACGGATAGGCAGTTCGGTATTGGATAAAAGGACGCCGGGATGCTATAGTAAAGGCAGGAATAAAAGAGAAGGCTGAGAAAGTAAAAAATGATCGGGAGGGATTGGCATGGAAATTAAAAAGACAGCCATGGCCGGGACGCTGGAGTCCAGCGACGCCCAGGTAACGGTAGAGCCGGGAGAGGGCGGCATCGAGCTTTTAATTGAAAGCAGCGTGATGCATCAGTACGGCCGCCGGATCCGGACGGTGGTTTTGGAAACCTTGGACCGGCTGGAGGTAACAAGCGGCCGGGTAACGATTTTTGATAAGGGCGCTTTAGACTGTACGATCAAAGCCAGAGTGGAATGCGCCGTGTACCGTTCCAACGGGATCACGGAGCAGCTGCCGTGGGGAGGTGTGATCCGATAATGCATCCAAATAAAAAGAGACTGAGACGTTCGATGATGTTTTTAAACTGCCAGAAGCCGGGCCTGATCAAGGATCCGTATATCTACCAGCCGGATTCCATCATGCTGGATCTGGAGGACGCGGTGGCGGAGAACCAGAAGGATGCGGCCCGCTATTCCTTGTTCCATGCCTTAAAGGAGATCGATTATCACGGCGTGGAGCGGGTGGTGCGCATCAACGGCCTGGATACGCCCCATTGGAAGGAGGACATCCGGGTCTGCGTTGCCGGCGGGGCAGACACGATCCGGATCGCGAAAACCGAGTCGGCGGCGGATGTGCGGACCGTGGAGGAGCATGTCTTGGCGGCGGAACAGGAATTTGGAAGGCCGGAGGGCAGCACCCTTTTAATGGCGGCGCTGGAATCCTGCCTTGGCGTTTTAAACGCTCTGGAGATCTGCCGGTCCTCGGAGCGGCTGATCGGGATCGCCCTGTCCGGAGGAGATTATACCAAGGATCTCCAGACCTCCATTACCGGCACCGGCGTGGAGCTAATGGGAGCCAGGCAGCATATGATCATGGCGGCCCGCGCCGCAGGAGTTCAGTGCTGGGATACGGTATTCACCAACCTAGACGATATGGAGGGCTTTGAGCGAGAGACCCGGATGATCAAGCTTATGGGCTTTGACGGGAAGTCTTTGGTAAATCCCAGACAGATCGCCGTGGTTCATAAGGTCTTTACGCCGGAGGAAAAGGAAATTATTTTCGCGGAAAAGGTGGTCCGGGAGATCGAGGAAAAGAAGGCCCAGGGCATCGGCGTGTTTACGGTGGACGGAAAAATGATCGATATCGCCTTCTATGACGGAGCGAAGCGGACGCTTGCCATGGCAAAGGCGGCCGGCGTGTATAAGGGGGAATGTTAGATGATCAATGCGGTTGGCAGGGAGATTCCCGAAGAAATTTTAAAAGAGACAGGAAAGCAGGCGTTCCAGGGCGCCTATGCGTTTGACGGATATGAATATCGGAAGGCGGCGCCAAAGGTCCGCGCGGTAAATGATCCCCAAAGGAGCAAGCTGGTGGAGGATATCCATGAGGCTTTAGTAAAATGCGGGATCCGGGATGGAATGACCCTTTCCTTCCATCATCATTTCCGAGAGGGCGATTATGTATTGAACATGGTGATGGAAGAGGTTCATAAAATGGGCGTCCGGGATATTACCATCTGCGCCAGCTCGCTGGGAAAGGCCAACGATCCCATTGTTCCTTATATTGAGGACGGAACCGTCACCGGGCTCCAGTCTTCCGGCGTCCGGGGACGGATCGGGGAAGCGATTTCGTCGGGGAAGCTGAAGAACCTGGCGATCATGCGCTCCCATGGAGGCCGGGTACGGGCCATCGAGTCGGGCGAGGTGCATATCGATATCGCCTTTATCGGCGCGCCCACCTGCGACGAGTACGGTAATATGCGGGCCAACGGAGGGAAAAGCGACTGCGGCGTTTTATCCTACGCGGCGGCGGACGCGGAGTATGCGGACCATGTGGTGGCGGTGACGGACTGCTTGGTGCCCTTCCCCAATATTCCGGCCAGCATTTCCATGATCCATGTGGACTATGTCTGCGTGGTGGACGCCATCGGGAATCCGGCGAAAATCGCCACAGGCGCCGCCAAGCCCACGACCGATGTAAGAAAGTTGATGATGGCGGATTACTGCACCCAGTTTGTGATCCATACGCCTTACTTTAAAGAGGGCTTCTCTTATCAGACCGGAGTCGGCGGCGCTTCCATCGCTTCGACGGTTTCCCTGGGAAAGATCATGGAGGAGCGGGGGATCCATATGGGCCTTGGCCTGGGCGGAATTACGACGCCCATGTGCGAGCTTTTGGAGCGGGGGCTGATCAAGAAGCTGGTGGATACCCAGGACTTCGATCTGGGAGCCATCGAGTCCATTAAGAAGAATCCTGATCATATCGAGATCACCGCGTCGGAATATGCCAATCCGTTCAATAAAGGAGCGTATGTCAACAAGCTGGATTTCGTGATCTTAGCTTCCTTGGAGGTGGACGTTCATTTTAACTGCAACGTGGTGGTGGGCTCCGACGGGATGATCTCCGGCGCGCAAGGCGGCCATCCGGATACGGCGGCGGGAGCTAAATGCACCATCGTGATCGTTCCCCTTCTCCAGGGGCGGATCCCGGCGGTCTGCACCGACGTCACGACGGTGACGACGCCAGGAGAGACGGTGGACGTGGTGATCA
>DVFQ01000061.1 GCA_018713185.1 Candidatus Copromonas avistercoris (nom. illeg.)
AGTAATATGCGAGAAAATATTAAGATATATACAAAATATACAAAATATTCAAAAACAAAACGAAAAAATGCACGAATTAATGAGAAAATTATTTTAAAAAGGGATAAAGAAAAACAAAGAACACGGCAGGACCATCTCTGCTGTATTCTTTGTTTTTGAAAAAGCTATCTAATTAAAAAATTCCGGATTATAGTTTTGACAAGGCTCCCAGAGCGTTCTGACGAACGATCGTTTCATAATGCTCCGCGTAGTAGGCCTCCGACGCCGGGCCGCCTTTCAGCCTCGTTCCGAATTCGGAGAGCGTATTGCAGGTCTGGTTAAAGGAGCGGTCGTCGGCTCCATCCTTTTTTAAGACCAGGTAATATTGGCCGGAGGATGGGTTTTTATAAAGGACGCTGGAGCCGGTGAAGATTTCGCCGGTTTGCGCGGCGGCTTCGCAGACCTGATCCAATGTCTTGAACTGGAAGATCCGAAGCACCGGGGCGTCTAAAGGACTGGCAGAGCGCATGGCTTCTCCCGGCGCGGCTTCGGCATGTTCTTTGCCCGGAGCATCTTTGGACGGGGTCTTGTCCATTTTTTCTGAACTGTCCGTCAGGTTCAGCAGGCTTTCCGCCCCCTCTAAAAGCTCGGCAGCCAGAGCGTTCCAGCCGTCCTCCTCTTCATCGACCGGTGAAAACTTGGAAAACCGGGTGTCCAGCTCTTCCGGATCTTCGATCTTGCTGATGATCAGCATTACGCTTTCATTGGCCAACGGGATTGCCTCCACCATCAGCGGAATATCCTCCGCGTCGAATCCAACCTCATTGGAGGCCCGCTGGATCATTTCCCGAAACAGGCTTCTCGCTTTTTCGCTTCCATACGCGAGTTCGCTTAAATTAAGATCCCGCACGCTTAAATCAAAGTTGCTTAAGGTACACCGGATCTGATTTTCATTGATTCGTTCTATTCTCATGAAATCCCTTCCTGACTTTTTAAGCCGGCCGCCGTTTCCCAAAGACCGCCGGAAAGATACATCTTTACGCCTATAATATACTATATCCTATTCCGGTTTTGCAATGATATGTAAAAAAATTCTTAAAAATTTCACAGGGACAGCCGGATTTTAGGCCGCGTCCGATGTGTGCAAAATAGTCGTTGGAGCCTGATTCATTTTTGTTAAAAAGTACCTGTCGTTTTTTGAAGAATCCGGTTGTAAAGCAGGGGGATTTGTATTAGAATATTTCCAGAGATTGTATTGCCGAAAGGAGGTGTGACGTCGGAGGAACGCGTTCTTTTTGGTAAATACCGTTTATGTGAAACGCTTGGGAGCGGACGTTCGGGAACAGTATATCTGGCCTGGCACATGGAGCTTGAAGAATATCGGGCGGTGAAAATTGTGCCGAAAACCATCGCCGGTTATGACACGTTCCGGAAGGAAGCGCTGTTTTTAAAGACGCTTCGGCATCCGGGGATCCCGCTGGTGTACGATCTGGAAGAGGACGAGACCTACAGCTATCTTATCGAAGAATATCTAAAAGGCGAATCTTTATACGCCATGGTGAAACGCCTAGGCGGTCTGCCGGTGAAAACGGCAGCTCTGTTCGGCATTCAAATATGCCGTCTCATTCAATTCATGAATTCAGCAGAGAACCCTATTTTATATCTGGATTTGCAGCCTAAAAATCTTTTAGTAAACGAGGGCTCTGTCCGTCTGATCGATTTTGACCACGCGCAGTATGCGTCGGACGCCGGGACGTTGAAAGAGCGTTACGGTACCATTGGTTTTGCAGCCCCGGAACAGAGAACGGGAGAAGCTTTGGATTGCCGCACGGACGTTTACGCGATCGGGGCGCTCCTTTCTTTTATGCTGAGCGGCGTGCCGCCGGGAGAAACATCCGGCTGTGCAAATTTCTGCCAAAACAGGCAGATGGAGCGGCTGATCCGCGGCTGCATGGCAAGAGAAAAAGTAAATCGGTATCAAAGCGCAGGCGAGGTAGAGCGCGCGCTGCGGGAATTGCCGGAATTAATATCAAAGGAACAGGCAATAGAATCTCTGACTGTAGTTTTTGCCGGAGCGAAGCCGGGAATCGGAACCACCCACGCGGCTCTTGGCATATCAAATTTCTTAACCCGAAACGGGTGTCCAGCGCTGTATCAGGAAGCATACGATACGGATGCGGCCAGGGTCCTTATTCGGACAGCGGGACTGACGGCCGACAGCTCCGGCGTATATCATTTTGGATGTTCTCACATCCGTCCTTACTATGGTGAAGCGGTAAAGCTGCCATATCTTTATTTTCCAATTATCATAAAGGATACCGGGTGCCGGTGGCAGACGGGAGGCGTTCTGCCGGAGGCGGATTTTCTTGTGCTTGTGTGCGGAGGGAAATGGTGGGAAAACGACTCGGCTTTGCTGGCGGCAAGAAGCCTAAAGCAGAGAGGGAAGCTGATCCTGCTGTTTAATCACATATCCGGAGGAATCCGACTGAAGCTGCCGGCGGACCTGGAAAAAGTACCGCGGCTTTTTTTGCCGTTCTTTCCAAATCCATTCAAGGCGAACAGAGAGGCTGACGCCTGTTTCGGGGAAATCATGCTTGCAGGAGCGGGAGAAGAAAGATGGAAAAGAAAGAAAAAACGGCTGGAACGATTTCGTTTAAAAGCAGACTGATCGGAATCGTTGGAACCGGACACAGCGTTGGCTGTACGCATTTTTCCATTATGTTGCTGAATTATTTAGCTGGATATTTAAGGAGAAATGCCGCGCTGCTGGAATTTAATCCTTCCGGGGATATGGCGCGGTTAGAAGAAATCTGTACGGGTACGGTTCAAAGAAACAGTCCCTGTCGGATCCTGGAAGCGGATTATTATAAAAACGCCGGACTCCAGGAATTGGAAGAGGCACTGAAGAGAAAATACGAGGATATTCTGATTGATTTTGGTACAGCGGCTGAAGGAAATATGGGAGAATTCTGGCGCTGTGACAGGCGGTTTGTTGTAGGCTCCTTCAGCGAATGGCAGCAGGAAAGCTTTCGGGAATTTGAAATGGGAAATCGGGTATCAGGGAGAAAGAGCTGGAAAAGCCTCGCCGTGTTCGGCAGTGAAGAAACCAGAAGAGAATTTAAAAGACGATACCGGATTGAAACGGAACGGATTCCGTTTTCAGCGGATGCTTTTGCTGTCACAGAAGAGTGCGGAAAATTCTTCGGAAAAATAATCGCGGAAAAATAGACGATCTTTAAAGTCGGCGCGGCGGAGAAGAAACATGTCACAGATCTTTCGGATCGCTCCTTTGGTCTTTTCCGCCGGAGACAGAAGGGGGAAGGCATATAATGAGAGATTATAGAATGCCGGATGCAGAAACGAAAAAGGAAGAAGCGAGTAAAGATACCAACAAAGAGACAGAAAAAGAGAAATACTTGAATGGCTTGAAGCGATATACGGAACGAGGAATCCCGATATATATGGACGGAAAGCTTTCCAAGCCGGTGGATTGGGAGCGGCTGTTCGGACCGTGCGAGGACGGAATGTTTTATATGGGCGATTACGTCCAGGCGGAAGGAGGCGGTTTAAAGGAAATCCGATTTGACAAAGTATATTTATATGAAAGAGAACATAAGCAGGATCGGATTTCAAGAAAGAAAAAACGGTAGGGAATAAAAAGAATCGGAACCTGTTGAGTGAGGATTGTTCTGCCGGATAATTCAGACAATTAACGGGAAAAGGAAAAAGAATCGTTACAAAAAATTAACAAATACAGCCCTGCCAGTGTGATATAATGTTCGTGTATGCAATGAGCAGGACAGATCACGAGCATCAGGCATTTGCGTTATGCTTGCATAAAAGCAAATGTCTGGTGCGGGAAAAGAAAGAGAGAACCAATGAGAAAAGCAATACCTGTGCTGGCGGCGCTGGGACTGATCGCGGTTGTCGTCCTGGGAGCCGTGGGAGTTACTTTTATTCAGCGATATACGCCGTCGAAGGAAGCGGCGGATCTTTCGGAGGTATGGAATGTGGAGGGCAATGAGATCGCCCTTCTTTATAACTATGAGCTCCAGGAGACAAAGGGACTTTATGAGAATGGGGAAAGCTATCTCCCGATTTCCTGGGTCAATGAGCATATCAACAAGCGGTTTTACTGGGACGAGGGAGAACAGCTTTTGGTTTATGCGCTGCCGGATCAGATCGTATATGCCGATCTTTCCACGATGGGCTCCAGCGGTGCGCCGCTGCTGCTTTTGAAGGAAAACGAGGTCTATCTGACTCTGGGGCTTGTGTCGAATTATACGAATGTACAAATCTCTGCTTTTGATTCGGCAGAGGCGAAGCGGATTTTTGTCACAGACTGGGGCGCGAGAGAGACGGCAAAAGTAAAGCGGGACGGCGCGGTTCGGGAGCTGGGCGGGATCAAGAGTCCAATCCTTACCAACGTGGCCAAAGGGCAGACGGTGACGGTGCTGGAAACGATGGAGAAGTGGTCCAGGGTCGCGACGGAGGACGGCTGTATCGGTTATATTGAAAACCGCCGTCTGGAGGAACCGTCCGTCATAGAATTTACCGGGAATTTCACAGAGCCGGTTTATGAGAGCACGAGACTGGAGGAAAAGATTGTCCTTGGCTGGCATCAGGTAACGTCGCCGGAAGCCAACGGACAGCTGGAGCAGGTGGTTTCCGCGGCGGAGGGGTTGAACGTGATCGCGCCCACCTGGTTTTCCCTGACGGATAATGAGGGGAATTATCGTTCGCTGGCGGATCGGGAGTATGTGGAAAAGGCGCATGAAATGGGACTTCAGGTATGGGCGCTTTTGGATAATTTCAGCAATCAGGTTCAGACGGAAGTCCTTCTATCTTCCACATCTACGAGGCGGAAGCTGATCAACAGCCTGATCGCGGACGCGGCGGCGTACGACCTGGACGGGCTGAATATGGACTTTGAAGGAATTAAAGAAGAAGCAGGCGTTCACTATATCCAGTTTTTGAGGGAGCTTTCCATTGCCTGTCGGGAGGAGGGCCTGATCCTGTCGGTGGATAACTATGTTCCGACGGCCTCCAACCAGTTTTATGACCGGAAGGAACAGGGGATCGTCGCGGATTATGTGATCGTGATGGGCTACGATGAGCATTACGCTGGCGGCGAACCTGGTTCCGTGGCGTCGCTGGAATTTGTACGGAGCGGGATCGAGAATATGCTGAAAGATGTTCCCAAGGAAAAGCTGATCAACGGCGTTCCTTTCTATACGAGATTATGGACGGAGACGCTGGAGGGCGTAGAATCAAAGGCGCTGGGAATTTCCGCCGCAAAGAAGTGGATCGAGGAGAACGATGTGGAGCTTTATTGGCAGGAGCCGCTGGGCCAATATTACGGCGAGCATCAGACCGAGGACGGGATCCAGTACCTTTGGATGGAGGAAGAGGATTCCCTGCGGGAAAAGATGGATCTGATCCGGGAGCATGATCTGGCGGGAGTCGCCTGCTGGAAGCTGGGGCTGGAGGACGCGGCGGCCTGGGATTCGATCCGGTGGCAATAGACGGCCTGGGATTCGATCCGGTGGCAATAGATGGCCTGGGAATAGACGGCCTGAAGCAATAGACGGTTCTTTTTAGGCATGTACCGGGATATATCTTGATTAAGGGTGTTTTCCGAGGTATGGCGTGTGAAACAGTTGGCGGAGCCGTTTATGGGATTTCTTCTGCTTTTTCTGGTATTCCTGGTAAGCCGGTACGGTACGGAGCAGGTGTTGTCGGAACAGGCTCTTGCCGGGCTGAAACAGCAGAAACAGCCGGTGGTGGTGGTCGACGCCGGACACGGAGGAAATGATCCAGGTAAGGTCGCCGTAAACGGAAGCCTGGAAAAGGATATCAATCTGGCAATCGCGAAACGGCTGGCCTGGTATCTGGAGCAGGCGGATGTGACGGTGATCATGACCCGCGACAGCGACAGTGGGCTGTACTCTCCAACCGATTCCAGGAAGAAAACGTCGGATATGCAGAAACGCTGCCAGATCATGAATGAAAGCAAAGCGGATCTGGCGGTCAGCATCCACCAGAACAGCTATCATGACGAGGAGATTTCCGGCGGACAGGTGTTCTACTACGCGGATTCGGCTCCGGGGAAGCGCCTGGCGGAACGGATCCAGAAACGATTTGACTATGTACTGGGGGCGGAGAACCGCCGCCAGCCCAAGGCCAATGAAAGCTATTATCTTCTTTTGCACGCAGAATGCCCTGCGGTGATCGTGGAGTGCGGGTTTTTAAGCAACTGGCGGGAGGCTTCGCTGCTGGGAGACGAGGAATATCAAGACCGCATGGCATATACGATCCACATGGGGATTTTGGAATATTTAAACGGGGAATGACAAAGGAGTATTACAAATGAAAAGCTATAAGCCGCTTTTGGCCAACGTGGCCGCCCAGACGATTTTTGGCCTTGGGTATTTTTTTATCAAGATGGGGATGGCGGTGGTGGACCAGGATACGGTAAAATTCTTATCGTTCCGGTTTACCCTGGGATTTTTAGCCATGACGCTGATCCTTCTGCTGAAAATCCAGAAGGTGGATTATAAAAAGGGCTTTATCGGTCTGATCTTTTTGTGCGGGCTTTTTAACCCGGCGATCAGCCAGATCCTGGAGACGACTTCGACCTCTTACGCGCCGACGTCCCAGATCGCGATGTACAACAGCATGCTTCCGATCGTCATGCTGATCTTTTCCGCGTTGATCAATAAGGAATATCCTACCAGGAGACAGCTGGGCTTTGTTTTGGTCTGCGTAGCCGGCGTGTTTATCGCCAATATGGTTGAGCCGGATGTTACCGGCATGACGAAGCTGGGGCTGATCTTGATCATTGGCACCAATGTCGCGGTTGCCATTAACCGGGTGCTGGTGCGCCGCGCTTCGGCTGTTTTTACCTCCTTTGAGATTATTTATATCACCACGGGAATGGGCGCGCTGCTGTTTAATCTGATTTCCGTAGGAAGAAGCGCCGCGGCGGGAACGCTTCCCGCTTACTTTGACGGCCTCGTCTGCCCGGAATTTGCGGTGGCAGTGCTTTACATGGGAATCGGCTCCTGCGTGATCGCGTTTTTATCCATGACCTATGCGTCGGCGAACCTTCCGTTTGCCGTTTACGCGTCAACCTGTACGCTCAGCACGGTGGTGGCGATCATTTCGGGAATCTTTCTCCTGCATGAAACCTTTACGGCGGTACAGGCCGTTGGGACAGCGGTGATCTTAGTCGGGATTGTCGGCATCAGCCTGTCCTACGATAAAAAGGACGCGGAGGGGAACCGCTATCATCTGGAGGAGAAGAAAGCATAGAAAGAAAACGTAAAAAGAGAACATGAAAAGAAAATACGAAAGAAAATAGAAAAAGAAAATACAAAAAGAAAGCAAGGGGGAGTGCGTCCATGAACGAGGAAAAGAGAAAACAACTGGAAAAGGCGCTGTCATTTCTGGACGGAAAACAGGAGGAAATGATGGGACTTCTGGAGCGGCTGGTTAAGCAGGAAAGCGGCAATCCGGACAAAGAGGGCTGCGACGCCATGTGCGCGCTGATGGAAGAGCAGCTAAAAAAGCTTGGGGCAAAAACGACGGTTGTTTCTATGGAAAAGAAGGGCAATTTCCTGTACGGCGAGATCGGCGGGGAGCGTCCGGGAAAGCCGGTTTTGTTCGGCGGCCATATGGATACGGTTTTTCCGAGAGGAACCATACAGAATACGCCGTGGCGTGTGGAAAATGGCCGGGCGTACGGCCCTGGCTGCCTGGACATGAAATCCGGCCTGGTGATCGCGCTTTACGCGGCGGCGGCCTTAGGCGAAGCCGGGTTTGAGGAACGGCCGGTTCGCTTTGCGTTCCCGGGAGACGAGGAGAATGGACATCGGGAGTCAACGGCAGCGGCGGAGTTTCGGGCGGCGTCCAGAGGCTGCGCGGCGGTTTTCAATTTTGAAACCGGATATCCGGACGACGGGATCGTCGTGGGGAGAAAGGGCTCCTGCAGGCTGACGGTGCGCGTAAAGGGCGTCGGCTCCCACGCGGGAAACGCTCCGGAGAAGGGAAGAAACGCGATCCTTGAGATGTCCCATAAGGTGATCGCCCTGCAGGCGCTGAATGATCTGGAACATGGAACTTCTCTGAATGTGGGCCTTATCACCGGCGGAACGTCGGTCAATGCGGTTCCCGAAGCCTGCGAGGTTCAGATCGATATCCGCTACACGGAAAGGCCCAGGCTGGAAAAGCTTTTGGAGGATGTAAAAGAGGTCTGCGCAAAGCCGGTGATCGATGGAACCAGTACGGAACTTACGATATCGTCCATCAGCGACGTGATGGAGACGACGGAGCCGATCCTGTCCCTGTTTGACCATTATAAAAAAACGGCGGAGGAAATTTCCTATCCGGGTACGCTGCATCCCATCAAGGTCGGAGGATGGTCGGACGCCAGCCTGGCGGCCAGCGAGGGCGTTCCGGTGATCTGCGGCCTGGGAGCGAAGGGAGAATTTGACCATTCCAGCCGGGAATATATGGAAACCGCTTCGCTGGTGCCGAGGGCAAAGCTGGCGGCAGCCGCGGTGCTGCTGTTGTAAACGGCGGCGGCGCGGTTTTGCGAAAAAGACTTGATTCTCGTAAAAAGATGATTTATAATTGGTACGAAAATTGAAAAATGTTCTTCGGGGCAGGGTGAAATTCCCTACCGGCGGTGAGAGTCCGCGACCTGCTTTTGGCAGCTGATTTGGTGAAATTCCAAAACCGACAGTATAGTCTGGATGAG
>DVFQ01000062.1 GCA_018713185.1 Candidatus Copromonas avistercoris (nom. illeg.)
GATTATCCGCGCCGAACAGGATTCCAGCGATATGTACGTTTCTATCGACCTTGTAGAAGAGATCATTGAACGTCAGATAAAAAAGTATAAAACGAAACTGATCGACAAAAAGCAGAGCGCCCTCTCCTTCAGCGAAGCGTTCCTGCAGGAGGAAACAACCCACGAAGAAACGATCAATATCGTAAAAACGAAGCGTTTCGCCATGAAGCCCATGGATCCGGAAGAAGCCTGTATCCAAATGGAGCTTCTGGGACATAATTTCTTTATGTTCCTCAACGCCGACACCAACGAGGTCAATGTTGTCTATAAACGGAAAGGAAACTCCTATGGACTGATCGAACCGGAATTCTAAGGACTCCGTTTTTCATATTTGGACAAGCTTAAGGGCTGCCGTACCTGGAATTTTCTCCAAGGTACGGCAGCCCTTTTCCTTTTTTCAAATCCTTCTGAAAATCATCCGAAGGCCTATGAACGCCTGCTCTTCTTGCTTGCCTTCGCGCAGGCCGCGCAGGCTTCACAAGCGCTTTTCGCCACGGCCATACCGCCCAGTGAGGTTTCCCTTAATTCCGAGGGAAGCGCTTTTCCCACCGCGTACATAACGCCGATGGTCTCGTCAATGGGCGTAATGCTCTTTACTCCCGCCAAGGACAATTCCGCCGAGATCAAGGCGTTGGACGCGCCCATGGCGTTCCGGTTCTGGCAGGGATTTTCCACCAGCCCGCCGATGGGATCGCAGACCAGGCCAAGAATGTTCACCATGGCAAAGGAAGCCGCATCCATACACTGGGCCGGAGTCCCGCCCATCAGTTCAACCGCCGCCGAAGCTGCCATCGCGCTGGCAGACCCCACCTCGGCCTGACATCCGCCCTCGGCTCCCGCCGTCGTTGCGTTTCTGGTGATCAGATACCCGATGGCCGCCGCGTTAAACAGGACCTGGCAGATTTCCTCATCCGAAAACCCGTATTTTTCCTGGAGAGAGCAGAATACGCCAGGGATCACGCCGGAGGAACCAGCCGTAGGCGCCGCCACGATCAGTCCCATGGAAGCGTTGACCTCGAGAACGCCTACCGCATAGGCGATCGCCTTGGACACCACGTCCCCGCAGAGATTCTTTCCTTCCTCCCGGAGGGCATGAAGCTTTTTGCTTTCGCCGCCGATCATGCCGCCCATGCTGACGATCTCTTCCTCTAAGGGCTTATTGGCGGAGGCCTTCATGATGGACCATGCCTTTTTCATCCGCGCTCTGGTCTTTTCCACATCATTTTCCAGATCCACCGTCTCCCGCTCAAACATCGCTTCCGATATTCTCTTATTATTCTTCTCACAGTATTCCAAAAGCTGCGCTCCGTTGGTAAAATTCATCTCTTCTCCCCTCCATCAATCCAGGTGGATCGCCGGCACCAGAAGGACATTGATCACGGCGTCGATCCCCTTTAGCGCGTTTACAACCTGCTCCGGCACATTCGCGTCCAACTCAATAATGGCATACGCGATCTTGCCCCGGCTTTCGCGATACAGGCGCAGAGAGCCGATATTCAGATCATACGCGCTTAGCACGGTGGTCACAAAGGCCAGCGTTCCCTTCTTATCCACATGCTGGACCACCATCGTGCAGTAGTTTCCAGTCAGCTCCACCTCGACCCCGTTGAGCCTGGTGATCACCGCGTTCCCGCCTCCGATGGATTCTCCCCTGAGGGACATAGAATCTCCGTCCACGCCGGTCAAGTAAATATCCACCGTGTTGGGAAATACCTCTTTATCCGTAAAATTCTCCTCAAAGGAAATCTCGATCCCCGCCTCCTCGGCATAATGAAACGAATCCCGGATCCGCTCATCGTCCGGATGGTATCCTAAAATACCGCCCACCAGCGCCCGGTCCGTACCATGTCCATGGTAGGTGCGGGCAAAAGAGCCGTACAGGACGAACCGCGCGCTTTTTACGCGGCCCACCATCTTTCCGGCTATAAACGCGATCCGGAGCGCTCCTGCCGTATGGGAACTGGAGGGGCCGATCATATTGGGCCCTAAAATATCAAAAGTTCCGATTTCATTCATCTTCGTATCCTCCCATTTTCTTTTCTGAGGCCGCGGTTAAAACAAGCTTAAATACTGCTCCGCCGAAGTCACGCAGTTGGCGCCGTCCGCCACCGCCGTCACGATCTGGCGCAGCTTCTTTGTCCGTACGTCGCCGGCGGCAAAAACTCCCGGCACGGAAGTCTTTCCATCTTCCCCAGCCAGAATATAACCGCCCGCGTCCATCTCAACCAATCCCTTAAACGCCTCGCTGTTGGGCGAAATTCCAACGGCGATAAAAATTCCGTCCACCGGAAGAGTCTGATCCTCCCCCGTCTTTTTGTTCTTTAGCTTAAGGCTTTCAACCTGATCGCCTCCGTCGATGGATTCCACCACCGTGTCCCAGCAGACCTCCACATTTTCCATGGATAAAAGACGGCTTTGCAGGCTTTTCGCCCCCCGCAGCTCATCACGGCGATGGATCAGATATACCTTTTTGCAGAGCCTGGAAAGAAAGATCGCGTCCTCGATCGCCACGTCTCCCCCGCCCACAACGGCCGTCGTTTTATTCTTAAAGAAAGCGCCGTCGCAGGTGGCGCAGTAGGAAACCCCCATGCCAGTCAGCCGCTCTTCTCCCGCAGCGCCCAGCTTTCTATGGTGCGCGCCGGTCGCGATGATCACCGTTTTTGTCAGGTAAGAAGTGTTTTCACAGACGATTCTTTTCAGCACTCCCGATTCCGGCATCGCCTCCGCAGCCTGGAGAAGTTCCCCGCCTCTCTCTGCGCCGCCTCTCTGCGCATCCAGCGTCTCCCCGCCTTCCCCGCAGACCTCGATCCGCAGGACCGTATCCTCCTTAAACTCCGCTCCCAGCTTGTCCGCATGCTCCCGGAATTTCATTCCCAAGTCAAACCCATTCATCCCCGGCAAGCCGGCATAATTATCCACCTCATAGGTTGTCAGCACCTGGCCTCCGCTGACCATTTCCTTCTCGATCACCAGCGTTTTCAACTCTGCCCGCTGCGCGTAAATGGCAGCCCCCAGCCCAGCTGGGCCGGAGCCTACAATAATCAGATCATAAATCTGTTCCATAGAAACCTCCGTCATTCGTTCTGCTAAAAGTATATCACATCCCCGGCAGACAATACAAGGCAGACAATACAAACATTTTATCATGGCATTCGCCCGGAGATTATGATAAGATAAACATCGAACCGACCTTGCAGAATACAGAAAGGAACCGACTTATGTTAAAACCAACCGCTCTTCTTACCGGCGCCTCCCGGGGAATCGGACGCGCCGCCGCCCTGGCCCTTGCCGCCGGCGGATATGATCTGGCAATCTGCTGCACCTCCAATATAGAAGCGCTTTCAAACGTAAAAAAAGAGGCAGAGGCCTTGGGCGCCCGCTGCCTCGCCCTGCAGGCAGACGTCGCCGACAGCGCGGCCTGCGCTCATATGTTCCAAGAAATCGAAAAATCCCTAGGCAGCGTTGACGTCCTGATCAACAATGCAGGGATTTCCAGGATCGGACTCCTTCAAGATCTGTCGTTTGAAGACTGGAACCGGCTGATCGCCGTCAATCTATCCGGCGTTTTTTATTGCTGCAAGCTGGCCATTCCCGGAATGATAAGAAAGAAGCAGGGAAAAATCATCAATATTTCCTCTGTCTGGGGCGTCTGCGGCGCCTCCTGCGAAGCTGCCTATTCCGCCTCCAAGGGCGGCGTCAACGCCCTGACGATGGCCCTGGCAAAGGAGCTTGCCCCCTCCAATATCCAGGTCAATGCCATCGCCTGCGGAGCCATCGATACCGATATGAACCGGTTCCTCACGCCGGAGGAACGGCAGGCTTTACTGGAGGAGATCCCCATGGGGCGCATGGGAACGCCAAAGGAAGCCGCCCAGCTGATCCTTAAGCTGCTGGAATCGCCCGCCTATCTTACGGGACAGATCATCCGTCTTGACGGAGGATGGATCTAAAAGCCGTTCCAAACGGTCCCTGTTTTCCGCTGAATTTTCAATCTGCCTGGCGGCTGTCTGACAGATTTTTACCTGCTCTGCCAGCCGCTTTTGAGGTTCCTCGCGGTTCCAGATCTCCCGCCCCTCGTCTTTTCTCCAGGACGCCAGATACAAATCCTCGATCATAAACGTGCAGAAAACCGCCATTTTCGCTTTCGCAAAAACCTTCCCGTCATACAGCGCCGTCAGGAAAAAGGAATAATGGAAGTACCGGCAGATCCGCTCCCACTGGAGTTCTGCCTCCGGCCATTCCTCAAGGAACCGTTCCCGGTCTTTCGCATACCGTTCCCGGCTGCCTTCCGAATGGTACAAGATACTCCTGCACTGCTCCAGCATCGCCGGCCATTTCCGGCTGATTCGGTCAAAGGAGGCGATTTCCGCCATGCGGTCCGCCATAAAAGAAAATCTCTTCGCTTCCAGAAGTGCTTCCTTCTTCTCCCAGCTGCTCCGCCAGCTGCTCTTGGGATCCGCAACTTTTAAAACCTCGTCTAAATCCGGCAGCGGACGGGATTCTTTCATTTTCCTTCCGATCTGTTTCTTTTCTCCGACTTCAATCTGTTTCTGCATCTCATAGCAGATCTTTAAAACCGTCATCAGCCGGAAATCCAAAGATTCCCGGCGGTCTGATAAGATCTGAAACAATCGTTCCCGAACGGTAAGCAGGGCCTGCAAAAGCTCCCGGTCGATCCCTTCGGCCTGTTTCTCTGCGTTTTCTTTAGACTCCGGCCGTTTCCGCAGGCAAAAGCCTTCTCCGCCGGTAAGGATCAAGCGGGCCGCCTCCGGGCAGGACATTAAAAGGAGCATTTCCTGCAGCGCCCCGTAGTCTTCCATATGGCGCGGATACTGCCTGCAGGCGCGGCACAAGGCTTTTTCTCCATGGGTTCTCTGGATGTCGCAAAGATGATCCACGCCTAAAAACGGGCAGAACTCGCCCTCCGGTACGATCTTCCCCCGGCGGATCCGCGCTTTCAGCTTTCTCCCCAGGCGGTTTCTTTCCTTCGATAACTCTTTATAAAGCCCGGCCGTCTCCCGGTCCACCCGGATCTCCCAGCCCACGCAGCAGGTATCCGGGCATTCGCCCGCCAGGCATCGGAATTGCTTATAGTATTCTGGATACCGGATTTCCATGTTCGGCTCCCTCCTTGCATGTATTCCTGTATAATGAAAAATGCTGCCAGAAAACCACTCGAAGGCCCTGGCAGCACTATTGTATAATGTGGGAAGGAATCGGTCAAGCGCTTGTCATTTTCCTTCCTATTGCCTTTTTCTTTTATTACTGGTATAGTTTAGCCATCCAAAATCAAAGGAGGACGCGCTGTGAAGCTCCTAAAGTATATCCACACATTTATCTCACTAATCCTATTTCTCTGCACGATATCCATCCTGCTGTACCAGGCTGAAACCGGAAGGCTGGATTATGTCGGATTATTCCTGCTGTTTGGTCTTCTGGCCCTGCTGACAGCGGCGAATCTGTCCTCCTGGCTTACGCTGCGCCTGATCCGAAGGCGCGGCAGTGAAAGCCATCAAAATAACATTCCAAAACTATGGTCATTTTTGATTTTTGTCTTATTCGCCGCGCTGAACTTACTCTTGCTTTTCTGGCTGACGTTTATGATATTTCTTACTTTTCTTATGGGATAAATACACAGATGTCTCAAACATGTTCCAGATTATCGGCACCAGCGCATTGACAACCCGCCATTTCCTTCTTATAATGAAACCACTTCATCGTCAGAAGCAGACTGCTTCAGGACAAAACTAAAAACTTCATACACATGACAGTGCCTGCAATGGCCTAACAGGGAATTTGTAAAACAAAGCAGCCCCCGCTACTGTATTAGTGGACGAAGTCTTTATGCTTCAAACCATGCTTAAGCCCTTTATCCTTAAGCGGATCATTTTGAAGCGTCACTGGAAACCCGGGAAGACAAAGACCGAGGATGAAACTGAGCCAGGAGACCTGCTGTCATGTGTCAGTACCAACGCTTTCGGAGGGAGAGCCGCGATCAATAATCATTATAGCAATATAATGTTTTTTTGGTGTGCGAACGGATCCTCTGGGTCCGTTTTTTGTTTTGTTCCGATGAAAAAAGAAAAAGGAGTGAGTTAATTAAATGGGAAAAAAACAATTTACGAGAGCTTTACTGATTCTTTGTGCCGCTATGATCACCGGCGGCTGCGGACAGAATGCAGAATCAACAGCTTCTGTCAATTCTTCCGAAATCAATCATTCTGAAGCATCCGATTCCAGCTATGGAACGGTCACCATTCAAAACGGTACCCGTACAGTCACCTTTACCCAGATGCCGCAAAAAGTTCTCTGCTGCCACCTCTATGCCGCCGAAAACATGGTCATGCTGGGACTGGAAGACTATATTGTCGGAAAAAATGTGCCCGCCAATGCCGCTGAGGCTCCGCTTCCAGAACTGGCCGATCAATTCAAGGATATTCCAGAAGTCGAGCGTTCTAACGAAAATGCGGTCGCCTTGGGAACCGATCTCATGATCGGACAAGTCAGCGCCTTTAAGGATACTGCATGGGGAAGCTACGAGCAGTTTGAAACAGAAGGAATCAACTGTCTAACCATCACCGGCACCTTAGTTGAAGACGAAACAATCAATGAGGTTTATACGGATATTGAAAATTTAGGAAAAATTTTCAAGGTAGAAGACCGGGCTGCCGCTCTGATTGATGAAATTCAAAGCCAGATCAGCGAAATTCAAGATGCAGTCGCTTCCATTCCTCAAGAAGAACGGATAACCGCTTTTGTTTTGGATACCTTTAATGGAAACGAAATATATACGACTTCCAGCGGGCTGGAAAGCAATCTGATCGAGCTTGCCGGAGGCATCAACGCAGTACGAGGCATGTCGGATTCCCGTTGGTTTAATACCAGTATAGAAACCTTAGTAGAGGCGGATCCCGACATTATTATTTTAAATGATTACGGAACGCAGACTATCGAAGAAAAGCTGGAATTTCTGTCTGAAAACCCGGCGCTTCAAGAAGTAACCGCCGTAAAAGACGAAAATTATCTGGTAATCCCGCTTGTGTCCGTCATGCAGGATGTCCGTGCGGCCGATGCCTGCCGGACCTTCGCTGAATTTTTCTATCCGGAATGCTTCCAGTAATTAAAAAAAGGGAAAAATGGAATCTGCGGGGGCTGTTCCTTTTTCCTCTTCTTGCGGTTTTCTTAGGAGTTTCCATAGTCTGTACCCTCCGTATCGGTTCTACGGACATACCGGTATCGGAAGTGTTTGGGATTTTAAGGGATCAAATTTTTCACGGCGGTCTGGGACTAGCCGCCGGCCAGTGGGAAATGCCCCATTTCCAGATCATATGGAACATCCGTCTTCCTCGCGTTCTTTTTGGCGCTCTCTGCGGGACAGGCCTATCCTTATGCGGCGCCGTTATGCAGGCCTTAGTACGAAACCCCATTGCCGATCCTTATGTCCTTGGAATTTCATCCGGGGCATCTGCCGGAGCAGCTCTTGCGCTCCTATCTCCCTTATCTGTATTGGCCGGACAGTATCAAACAGCCGCTTTTGCCTTTATCGGAGCCCTTTTCTCTGCATCGCTCGTTTATTCTATGGCAAAAGCGGCCGGCGGCGGTACAATCCGTCCGGTAGCCATGCTGCTTTCCGGAACTGCCGTAAACGCGGTAATGAGCGCAGTCACTAGCTTTCTAATCTTCCTCGCGAAGAGTCCAGAAAGCATTGCCGCCGTCTATAACTGGCAGATGGGAAGTATAGCCGCCGCGCAATGGAATACGCTGCTTTTGCCTTTTATCAGCGTAATCGCTGGTTTTGCGCTTTTTCTCGGCTTCAGCCGTCATCTTAACATGATGATGATGGGGGATGAGGATGCGGCAGCTATGGGGATAAACGTAAGTCAGGTTCGTACGTTTATGTTCTTTTTTTGCTCCGCAGTCGTTGCCTCTCTGGTATCCGTAACTGGTATTATCGGCTTCGTCGGGCTTGTAATTCCTCATATATCGAGACTTCTTGCCAAAAGCAGCGACAACCGTATCATCCTTCCGCTCAGCGCCCTTGCCGGCTCCAGCTATCTAATATGGGCCGATGCCCTAGCAAGGAGCTGCTTCGGAGGCGCAGAGCTGCCCTTAGGTATTATTACCGCTTTTATCGGCGCGCCGTTTTTCCTGTATCTCATGATCCGGAAAGGTTATAAGGGAGGGGAAAAATGAATCTTACCTATGAAAACATCCATGTACGCCTTGGCGAAAAGGAAATCCTAAAAGGAGTCCATCTGACGGCTCCAGAAGGAAAACTAACCGGTATTATCGGTCCCAATGGATGCGGAAAATCTACATTAGTAAAAACCGCTTTTGGAGTTTCGCCTTTATCTGCCGGCCGGGTCCTATTTGGAAATATCGATGCTGCCTCTCTTCCTCCGCGGGTACGCGCATCCCTGGTGGGATATGTTGGACAGGAATCCTCCGATGCCTTTGATTTCTCTGTAGAAGAAGTCGCGGCAATGGGACTGTATGCCAGGTCACAACGTTTTCCGGCGGCATTCCGTTCGCTTTCAAGCACCAAGGCTTCTGATCCTAATCGTTTTTCCGGGCCAGACGCAGTAAAAGCCGCTTTAAAAGAGCTTGGCATTTTTCATCTAAAGGATCGAAGCATCCTTTCCCTTTCCGGCGGCGAAAAAAAGCTTGTCTTTATTGCCCGAGCTCTGGTCCAAAGCGGGGACACCCTGATCCTCGACGAACCGACAAACCATCTGGATATTCGCTATCAGCTGTTTCTTCTGGACTATTTGAAGCGCTGCGGCCGTACCGTCCTAATCGTTCTTCATGACCTGCGGCTGGCCGCGCATTACTGCGATCTTCTTTATCTGCTTTCAGATGGACAGCTGATCTGCAAAGGTTCTCCCCAAGAGGTTCTTATCGAAGAAAATATCCAACAGGTTTTCGGGATCCGTGGTCATGCCTGTCAAACAGAAACCGGGGAAATGGATTTTTCTATTTTCATCTGATAAAAAGGGAACCGGCAGGCTGCGTCTTTCCCGCAGTTCTGTCGGTCCTATGATTCAAATGTATTTATCTTTTGTCGTCGTTTTAACCG
>DVFQ01000063.1 GCA_018713185.1 Candidatus Copromonas avistercoris (nom. illeg.)
GAAAATGTTTCAAAACTAAACATACAAATAGACGGCAGAACCGGCGCTAGCCAGACGCATAAATGAGGATTGAATTTCGGTATCTCAGGGATTACAATAGGGGCAAGGAAAAAGAACGAAAGGGGAGGAAAAGGGAAATGAACTTTTTTGCACCTGCGGAAATCGTGAAAAATTATGGGGAGGCGGGAAAGAAAAAGACGGATCTGCCGGCGTTATCCATGCTGATTTTAGGAATATTGGCCGGATTTTTCATTGCCTTCGGCGCGGCGGCGACAAATACGGCGGGACATGCCATTGAAAACGTGTCCGTCATGCGGACGGTGATGGGGATTTTGTTTCCCGGCGGCCTGACGCTGGTGGTCTTAATGGGCGGAGAGCTGTTTACCGGAAACTGCCTGATTTCCATCTCTGTCCTGGAGAAGAAAACGACGGTGACAAAGCTTCTGAAGAATTGGGTACTCGTTTACACGGGGAATTTCCTGGGAAGTGTTCTTACGGCCTGGGGCTGCGCCTTTTTCGGACAAATGAATTATTCGGACGGCGGCTTGGCGGTATTTACGATCCGGCTGGCGGCAACGAAATCCTCTATGCCTTTTATGAACGCGCTGGTTCTGGGGATTTTCTGCAACATGCTGGTTTGCCTGGCGGTGCTTGCGAGCCTCAGCGCCAAGGATACGGCGGGAAAAGTGCTGGGCCTGTTTTTCCCCATTGCCTTTTTTGTAATCTGCGGCTTTGAGCACAGCGTCGCAAACATGTATTATATTCCGGCGGGAATCTTTGCGGCTTCGGTGCCGGAATACGCGGCTTCGGCAGCGGAGGCGGGAGTGGATCTTTCCGTTCTTACCTGGGGAAATTTCCTTTTGGGAAACCTGCTTCCGGTTACCATTGGAAATATCATCGGCGGCGTTTTGGTGGGCGCCGGTATGTGGGCGGCTTTTGGAAGCCGGAAATAAAAAGGAGGAAAATATTAGGATGTTAGGATGGATCGGACTTGGAATTATGGGGAAACCGATGGCGAAGAACCTGGTGAAGGCGGGCTTCCGGCTGATGGTCAACGACTTGGATCAGGAAGCAGTGAAGGAGCTTGTGGAGGATGGAGCTCGTTCTGGGAGCTATCGGGAGATCGGCGAGCAGTGTGACGCGGTGATTCTGATTCTGCCCAATGGCGGGATCGTCCAGGACGTATTGTTTGGGAAAGAAGGGGTGGCGGAGACGCTAAGCTCCGGCAAGACGGTCTGCGACATGTCCAGCGTGACGGCTGATGAAAGCAGGTTCTGCTTCAGAAAACTGAAGGAGATGGGCGTCGGCTTTCTGGACGCGCCGGTCAGCGGCGGGGAGCCGGGAGCGATTGCCGGGACGTTAGCCATTATGTGCGGGGGCGAGGAAAAGGATTTTGAAACGATGAAGCCGTATTTTGACGTGCTTGGGTCTTCCGCTCTTTTGATCGGCCCCAGCGGCAGCGGAAGCGTAGCCAAGCTGGCCAACCAGATTATTGTGAATCTGAATATCGCGGCGGTTTCGGAGGCGCTGGTGTTCGCGGTCAAGGCTGGCGTGGAGCCGATGAAGATTTACCAGGCGATCCGCGGCGGCCTGGCGGGAAGCGCGGTGCTGGACGCTAAGGCGCCTATGATCTGCGCAAGGAATTTTAAGCCCGGCGGGAAAATCAGCATCAACCATAAGGATATTAAAAATGTTTTGGCCACGGCTCACGCGGTGGACGCGCCGGTTCCGCTTACGGCGCAGCTGTTTGAGATCCAGCAGGCGTTAAAAGTAGGCGGCCATATGGAAGAGGATCACGCGGCCTATGTAAAATATTTTGAGCAGCTGGCGGATGTGGTTGTAAAAAGTCCGGAAACAGATCCGGCGTAAAGGAGGAGCAGGATGGAGCATTTAAGCGCCGGGATTCTAAAACAGCTTCCAGCGGCGGACCTGGAGACGGCAGACCGGCTTTTGAAGCGGGAACTCTCTGAGGATTTTCACAAGATCGTCGTTCTTGACGACGATCCGACGGGAGTCCAGACAGTACATGACGTATCGGTTTATACAGACTGGAGCATGGAGTCTATCGCGGCCGGTTTTCGTGAGGATAATAAGGTTTTTTATATTCTTACCAATTCCAGAGGCATGACCCGGGAGGAGACGGAAACGATTCATAAGGAGATCGGAGAAGCGGTTGTCCGGGTGTCAAAGGAACAAAAAAAGCCTTTCCTGTTGATTTCCCGCAGCGATTCCACCCTGCGGGGGCATTATCCGCTGGAGACGGAGACTTTGCGGGCCTGTCTGGAAAAAGGCGGGATTCATGCGGACGGGGAGATCATAACGCCGTATTTTAAGGATGGAGGCCGGTTTACCATTGGAAATGTCCATTATGTAAAGCAGGGGGATGAGCTGGTTCCGGCGGCGGAAACAGAATTCGCCCGGGATAAAACCTTCGGCTATACGCATTCCTCTCTTCCGGAGTATATTGAAGAAAAAACAAATGGCCGGTATCCGGCGGAAAGCGTGACTTGTATTTCCCTGGAGGATCTTCGGGGGCTTCGCCTGGATCAGATCGAGGAGCAGCTGATGCGGGCGGAGAATTTTGAAAAGATCTGCGTCAACGCGGCGGATGATGTGGATCTGACGGTTTTTTCCATTGCGCTGTATCGGGCAGTCCGGAATGGAAAATATTTTATTTTCCGTTCGGCTGCCGGACTGGTAAAGGTGATGGGCGGGATTTCTGACCGGCCTCTTTTGACCCGTACGGAGATGATCCGGAAGGAAAGCGGAAAGGGAGGGCTGGTGGTTGTTGGAAGCCATACGGAAAAAACGACGGAACAGCTTTCGGAACTTTTAAAGTTAAAAACGGCGGTTCCCATTGCCTTTGATTCCGATAAGGTTTTGGAAGGGGAAGAGGCGTTTGCAGCCGAGATCCGCCGCTGTGTTAAGGAAGAAGAACAAGCGATCCTCGAGGGAAAGACGGCCGTATGCTATACTAGAAGAAAGTTGCTTTCCTTCCAAGGAGATACAAAAGAAGAAGCCCTTCTCAGGAGTCTTAAGATCAGCGAAGGCGTTCAGGGTCTGGTATCCGGTCTTTCCGTTCCGCCGGCCTTTTTGATCGCCAAGGGCGGGATTACCTCCAGCGATATTGGTACAAAGGCCCTAAAGGTTAGACGGGCCGAAGTGATGGGGCAGATTCTTCCAGGGATTCCGGTGTGGAAAACCGGGCCGGAGAGCCGTTTCCCTGAGATCCCTTATGTGATCTTTCCGGGGAATGTGGGAAGCGAAACGGATCTTCGCCGGGCGGTGGAGATTTTGGAAGCGTAAGGAATAGGATGTGAAAGACAAACTAGAAAAACCGGTAAAGACGAACCGGGCCGGAAACCTGATTTCAGATTTCCGGCCCGATTGGTTTTTATTTCGCCGCTTTTCGTCCCTTGGCCATGCGGACGGCATAGTCGATGGCGTTGACCAGGCTCAGCTCGTTGCTGGTGCCTTTTCCGGCAAGGGCAAAGCCGGTGCCGTGATCCACACTGGTGCGGATGATGGGAAGGCCCAGGGTGACGTTGACGCCCTCCACCGCCTTCCAGGACTGCTTTTCCCGGTCATAGACGAATCCCACGGTTTTTAAGGGGATATGTCCCTGATCGTGATACATGCAGACGACGATATCGTACCAGCCGCCCAGAGCTTCAGAAAAGACGCTGTCCGGCGGGATGGGGCCGACGGCGTTGATGCCTTCGGCTTTTGCCGCCTCAATGGCCGGTTTGATCTCCTCGATTTCCTCGGTGCCGAAAAGGCCGTTTTCTCCACAGTGGGGGTTGAGCCCGGCGACGGCCACCTTCGGATTTTCGATTCCCATATCCCGGCAGGCCTTATCCGCGATCTCGATCACCTCGAGGACGCGGGCTTTTTTTACCCGGTCGCAGGCTTCCCGCAGGGAAACATGGGTGGAAACGTGAACGACTCTCAGATCATGGTGCGCCAGCATCATGGTGTATTTTTTCGTATTCGTATAGGCGGCGTAAATTTCCGTATGGCCGTCGAAATGGGTATAACCGTCGGAGCTTTCCCCATGATGAAATTCCAGAGCCTTGTTCATGGCTTCTTTATTTAAGGCGTTGGTGCAGGTGGCGTCCACCTCGCCGGCAAGAGCCAGTTCAATGACCTTTTTCACGCACTGGAAGGCGGCGTTACCGCCTTCGATGCTGACTTGGCCGATGGGAAACGTGTTTACGTCCGGGATCAGCTCCAGGTGCAGAACGTCGATGGTTCCATATGCAAATTGGGCGTCAGACACCTTTTCACAGCGGTGGATTTTCATGTCGGGCCGTCCCACAAACCGGGCCGCCTGCTCGATCATTTTGGCGTCTCCCACCACGAGAGGGCGGCAGCGGTCATACAGATCCGCGTGGGCTAAGGCTTTGACGGTGATCTCCGGGCCGTTTCCGGCGGGATCGCCCATGGTAATGCCGATGATCGGCTTTTCGCTCATATCGCCGCCTCCTTTAGTGCATTCCCTTGGCTTCGTTCTCAGCCAGAACCTTCTTAAGAGCCTTGATGCCTTCCTCCGGAACCTGGTTGAAGGGAGCGCGGCAGGGGCCGACCTCGTAGCCGAGAAGGCGGACGGCGGTCTTTACGATGGTGTTGGGATTGCCGTATTTGAAGCAGTCGCGGAAGCTCTGGATGCTGGCGTTGGCCGCCTTGGCCTCCTCGATCTTTCCTTCCATGAAGAGGTTGTAGATGGAAGCCATGGTGTGGGGATATACGTTGGCGCAGCCAGCGATCCCGCCGGTGCCGCCGGCTAAAAGGGTCCAGATGATCAGCTGGTCGTTTCCGGACAGGGTGTAGAATTTCCCGTTTTCTTTCTTATTTCCGGCGTTGATGTAGTTTAAGATATTGGCGAAGTTTCCGCTGGAATCCTTGGCGCCGATAATGTTCTCGATCTGAGCCAGGCGGCCGACGGTGGCGGGAGCCAGGGCGTTCCCGGTACGGGCCGGGATGTTGTAGAGTACGATGGGCATATCCACAGCCTCGGCGACTGCCTTATAGTGGGCGTACAGCTCCTCCTGGCTGGCGGCGGCGAAGCTGGGGGTGATGATGGACAATACGTCGGCTCCGGCGGCCTCCGCCATCTTGCTCTGCTCGATGGTCTCCTTGGTGGAGATGCATCCGGTTCCCGCGTAAACCGGCACCCGTCCGTTACACTGGTCGATCACGGTTTCCAGCACCAGCTGTTTTTCCTTTGCGTTTAAGATATAGCCTTCGCCGTTGGTCCCGAAGGGGAACAGGGCGTGGACGCCGCCCTCGATCATGCGGTCCACCTGGCGGCGCAGCTCGGCGACGTTGATGCTTTCATCCTCGTTCATGGGGGTGATGATCGGCGGGATGATACCTTTTAATTCGATTGCTTTCATGGGAAATCCTCCTTTTACATAATTTCTTTATAGAGCGCCCGCGCGTCCTCCGGTTTTACTTCCCGGGGATTGTTGACCAAAAGCCGCTGTACCTGCATTCCGGATTCCACCAGGCCTTCCAGGTCGCTCTCTGGAACGCCGAATTCCTTTAAGCTGGTGGGGATATCCAGATGCTTTACGATCTCCTCCAGGCGGCGGATGATCCACGCGGATTTTTCTTCCTTGGTCTTGCAGGTCTTTTCTTCATCATGGCAGCAGCGGTCGTAGGCAGCGGCGAGCCGGTCCCTGCAGGCCGGTTCGTTGAAGCGCATGACCGGAGCCAGAAGGATCGCGTTGGAAACGCCGTGGGCGATGTGATATTTTCCGCCCAGCGGGTAGCTTAAGGCATGAACGGCGGTGGTTCCGCTGGCTGTGATGGCCAGTCCGCCGTAGTAGGCGGCGATCTGCATCCGGTTCTTCTCCGTCATAGCCTCCGGATCGTCGCAGGCTTTTTCGATGTTATTTAAGATCAGATCCAGGCCTTCCAACGCGTAAAGGTCGCTGAAGGGGTTGGCCTTGTTGCTGGTGAAGCATTCGATGCAGTGGGCCAGGGCGTCAACGCCGGTGGCCGCCGCGATCTTTCTCGGCAGATTCTTGATCATCCTGGCGTCCAAGATGACATAGTCGGCGATCATGTTGTCGTTGACGATGCCGACCTTCAATTCCTTCTCCGGAACGGCTACGATGGCGTTGGGCGTTACCTCGGCGCCGGTGCCGGCCGTGGTGGGGATCAGGATGATGGGAACGCATTTTTTCGCGCGGCCCGGATCATCTAAAAGCTCCTTCACGCCGTATTCGTCCGTTACCAGCACGCTGGCAAGCTTGGCCGCGTCCATGACGCTCCCGCCGCCGCAGGCCACGATGATGTCGGCGCCGCTGGCCTTAAACTCGTCCACCAGCTTCTGAACCGCCATATAGCTGGGCTCCGCGGGCAGATCGTCCAGGACATAGTAATCGGCTCCCGACGCCTTTACCGCTTCCTCCGGAAGCGTGAACAGGCCAGCGGCCTCGATGCCCTTATCGGTAAACAGGGCGGCGCGTTTTACATTGTTTGCTTTTAAGATTGCCGTGATCTGATCCATGGCGTTCTCGCCGCCGTAGACCGCGTGGGGCATTTTCAAACTGTAAGTAGTAAGCATAAAATGTCTCCTTTATCGATACCAATATTGCTCCGGCCCGGCCTGCGTTACCGGCTCTGGGCCGCGGTGGGATTGTAAAGTCCGACCCGTTCCCGCTTTTCGCCCAGTACGTCCTGCTCCGAGAAGCGGACATATTTGATTCCCAGGCGGGTGCGGGCCGCGTAGGCCAGATGCAGCATACCGTCCTTTGTCTGCATTAAATACGGGTATTCGTACTGCTTATTATTGGTTTTGTTTTCGTCGCCGATATAGCCTTCGCCCCGCTCCATCCAGCGGATGATGGGGAAGGTATGGCCTCCGTCTTCGGAAAGGGCGACTGCCACCGGGCAGCGAAGCCCCGGCCATGCTGCTTTTCCGGGTTTGGGATCCGGCGTGCAGGTGGGGTTGTAGGCGATGGCGATGCGGCCGCTTGCAAGCTTGATGGCGCTGATGCTGGAGTTATTGTTGGGGAGCGGCGTCGGCTCCGGCTTGCTCCAGGTTTCGCCCCAGTCAAAGGACTCGCTGCGGTGGATGCGGTAGGCTTCCCGGTTCCGCATAAAGGCGGCCAGATGGCCCGGCTCCAGCTCCACTACGTTGGCGTGGACATGGCCGTTGCTTTCCGGCATCATCACCTTGCGCCAGGTTTTTCCCTGATCGTCGGAGATCCTAAAGGCGGTGGGATCGCCGGAGAGACCGTCCGCGGAATCGGTGCAGATCCAGTTGGAGAAGATCCAGCGGCCGTTGGAAAGCACCTGGATCGGTTGGCGGCAGAAGGTTCCCTCCTCCGGGAAAACCGTTTCATAGGGGCCCCAGGTCATGCCGCCGTCGGTGCTTTTCTGGCAGCGGACCACGGAGGTGAACTGCATGTTGTCTTTGCCCGCCTGCCGGTCCAGCTGAGCCGTGTACATGGCCCATACGGCGTTGTCAGGACCGTAAAAAAGCGACGGGTTCTGCTCGCTGCGGGCAGGATCGCCGGAAACCTCCACCGGCGGAAGCCATGCAGAAGCGCCCTTGGGAAGGCGGGAGCAGATGATGTGGATGTCGGCGCTGCCTTCATAGGTGCCTGCGAACCAGCAGCACAGCAGATCGCCGTTGGGAAGCTCCGCCATGGCGGGAGCGTGGGCGGTGGGATAGCCGCCTGTAGGAAGCAGCGCTTCCAGAGTTCCCATTTCTTCGTTTTCGTAGATGGTTCCGTCCCAGGTCAGACCGGGAAGCTTTGGATACGTCATGGTTTTCCCTCCATATCTATAATTTGTTTTGAAAGGCCGGTAAACAGGCCTTCTGTTCCGAATCCGCCGGATTTGGTGATCACATGGCGGGTACAGCCTTGGTAAGTAAAGCTTGCCAGCACGACTCCCTTTTCCAGCTCGCAGACCGGCTCCAGCCGGTGAACGCCAAGACAGTTCATGCATTGTAATAGGGTGTCTCCTCCGGTTAGAAGGAGCGTTCCTAGGGAAGGACAGGTGAAAATCTGTCCCACTAAATAGCCCAGGCTTCCGGCGATGCGGACGCGCAGTGTTTCCAGATCGATGCCCAGTTCTTTGGCGTACCCGGCGGTGGGACCGTTGCCGCCCGCGTCGTTGGATTCAATGATGCAGCGGTCGTTGGCGGCCAGCATATCCTGGATTTTTAGGATGGCTTCTTTTCCCTCCTGGCTCTGCCAGTAGCCCGGCTCCAGTTTTTGCTCCGGGGTCAGGCGAAGACGGGAGAAGCCGTTTTTTTCCGCGTGATCCAGCTGGGCGAGGGTAATGGGGTTCACGCTCCCGCAGACCACGAGGAGCCTGGGATCCAGCTTGGGAAGCAGCTGCCGTTCGCTTTTGGCCAGCTTAAGAAGCTCCGGAAGAACGGCGCCGAATCCGGCGCAGCCGGCCATGATGGACAGCCGGCCCTCTTGATACAGGCGGCGTCCGGCGCGGGAAAGCTCTTCGTCGGTTTCCGCGTCAAAAATCAGGATCCCTTCTTGATCGGGCAAGGGAGAGGCGTCCGAAAGAACCGGAACGCTTACCGCCGGAGCCGGGCACTGCTCGCCGATCAACTCGGCGATGACCGAATGGCGGACGGGCTCAAAGGGATCCTTGCCGAAGGGGCTTTCTGTCACCGGAACCCCATTGATATAATGGACGCCGTTTTTGGTGATCCGTCCTGTCTTTGGATAAGCCGGAAGAAAGGGCAGCTGCCGCAAGCCGCTGGCCTCTAAAAGAGCGGAAAGCTCCGCGCCGATGTTTCCCCGCAGGGCGGAGTCGGTTTTTTTATAGATGAAACGGACGCCGGCGCGGCGGGCGCGCTCCACAAGGTCAAAAACGGCCTTATACGCGTCTGCCGCCGGAAGATGGCGGGTTTCTGTGTCTACGACAAGGACGTCGGCGCCGCAGGCGGAGAAGTCGATCTGAGGATCTACAACAACCTCGGTCCGGGCCCCGCGGGCGGCAAACTGCACGCCGGTATCCAGAGCGCCGGTAAAATCGTCGGCAATAATTAAAAGAAGGATCATGGATGCTGCCTTTCTATGTGGATCGATTTTCTTTTAATGCTATTATGCCGTATTTTTGGGAGAACCGCATTAAAAAAAACGGTAAAAATGTTGCATTTTTAAACAAATAGAAAAAAGATCAAAAAAGAATCGCCAAAATGTTTTAAAATGAAACATTTCATCCAATCCAACTGGGAAGTCTGTCCAATTAGGGGTGTGTTTTTTCAAACTTTCTGGTATAATTGTTCCAAGAAGGAACGAAATGATTCTTATTTGCGGAAAAAGATTTCACGGAAGAAAAGGAGGGCATTATGGTCGAAACCAGAACCCGTATCCTGGGAATCGCGCCCTACGAGGGAATGCACGCGGCCATGGACCGCGCCGCCCAGGCCTATCCCAATGTACAGATGGATGTGTTTACCGGCGATCTGGACGTGGGCGTTTCCATCGTTCAGCGGATGCCGCCCAATTCCTATGACTGTATTATCTCCCGCGGCGGGACGGCCAACCTGATCCGCCGGGTGACGGAGCTGCCGGTGGTGGAAGTGCCGCTTTCTGTTTATGATGTTTTAAGCGCCATGAAGCTGGCGGAAAATTATTCCAGCCGCTATGCCATCGTGGGATTCCCCAGCATCACGGAACCGGCCCATACCCTCTGCGATCTGCTGCGGTACCAGCTGGATATTTATACGGTCCACAGCGCCGAGGAGGCGGCGGATACGCTGGAGCGGATCAAGGGCGACGGCTGCCGGATGGTGGTCTGCGACATGATCACCCATACCATCGCCAGGAAAATGGAGCTGGACGCGTTTTTGATCACCTCCGGCGTGGAGAGCGTTCACGCCGCCATCGACCAGGCGCTGGATATCAGCCTCTGGTTCGGACGCCTGCGCCAGGAAAATACGTTTCTGCGCAGCATTACCCAGGATCAGAACGGCCGCGTTGTGGTGCTGGATATGGGCGGCGGTATTTTTTACAGCAGCCCTGCGGAACCTCCGTCGGGGCTTTTGGAGGCGCTGCGCGCCCATTTAAAGGAGATCCCGTCCAGCGGTTCCATGAAATTCTACCATACAGAGCGGAATCAGCTTTACAGCATCACGGCCCAGACGCTTTTGATGGATGCGGA